>JAUVZL010000002.1 GCA_030602565.1 Candidatus Stahliibacteriota bacterium | reverse complement strand
AAATTACTTTGCCAATGATAATGGGGTCAAATCTCGACATTTGACATTCCCCCTAACCTTTTTTCTGGATCGCCACGGCTGATTTTCTGCATGTATCAATGTCCAATGTCGAGATTTGACCCCAGATGCAGATTACTGATAGACCTTAACCGCTTCCTCGTTTCTGAGGACTCTCAGTACACCCTGGGCAAGGCCTTCCATTTCTCCTTCGCCCGGGTATACGAAGAATTTCGGACATAAGAAACCCACCCAGGATTTTAACAAGGCGACGAATTTTTGAGAATGGGCAATGCCACCGGTGATGATAATGGCGTCAATTTCCCCTTTGAGCACGATTGCATAAGCACCTATTTCTTTAGCAATTTGGTAGATCATGGCATTGTATGCAGCTGCTGCTTCCTTATCGTTGTGACAAATGCGTTTTTCGATTTCCTGAATATCGTCAGTACCTAAGTAGGAAAGCATACCACCCTGTCGATTCAGCTTTTTCTTGATATCAGAATACTGGAGTTTGCCACAGCATAATTTTGCCAAAGCCATGGTCGGTAATGCACCGGTTCGTTGGGGTGAAAAAGGTCCGTCTTCATTGGCATTTGATGAATCGATCTGTTTGCCTTTCAAATGAGCGGCGATGGTTATCCCGGTTCCGAGGTGGACAATGACGAAGTTGCATTCGTTGTAGGGTTTATTCATTTCCTTGGCTGCTTTTTTAGCGACAAGGCGAACGTTCAATGCATGGCTCAACGCTTTTCGGTTTATTTCCTTTAGTCCTGAGTATCTTGAAAGCGCCCAGAATTCATCGACTGAGACCGGGTCAACAAAATAAGCGTCGATTTTGAGCTGATCAGCGATTTCCTTGGCGATGAGCGCGCCGAGTAACGAGGGATGCTCGGATTGATAATTACCAGTTTTTATATCCTCAATCAATTTCTCGTTGACTTTATAGGTACCGCTGGTCAGAGGTTTGAAAGGACCACCTCGGCCAACCGTGGCGTTCAGCGTATTCAGATCAACCCCTTTGGATCTTAGTAGCGCAAGGATTTTATCTCTGCGGAATTCATACTGGTCAATGATCTTTGGGAAATAGAGTAATTTTTCAGGTTGGTGCCTGATGTTTTCTTCAAAAAGCGCTTGTTCATTTTTGAAGACCGCTATCTTGGTTGAACCAGCGCCTGGGTTTATCACCAAAATATTGAAATCCATCCAACCTCCTTATGCAATAAAAACCTAAATGCCTAAAAACCCTAAATTATATTATTTAGAATAACAAAAAAAACGGTGAAGTCAATCATTGACTAAGTGTGCAGGTAGCATATAATTAGTCTATGATCTCGCTGTGGGTTCTTTTGTTCATCATTGCCAACCAGGGGGTGGTTATCGTTGACAATGTCTGGTTTTATGAAGGCGATCTCAAAACAAGGGTTATAAATACTGGCGATATAATTGAAATAATCGGTCATTTAGACGGCCGGGTCAAGGTTAGAATTGATGGTGTGGTGGGTGAATTATCAAGCGGTGTCTTAATAGATTTTGATGAGGAGGTTGCTGAAGATAGGCTCTTCATATTTGCCCGGGGATATTATGACCAGGGAGAATTCGGAAAAGCAGCGGTGCTTTTTGAAACATTCATTGATTATTTCAAATGGTCAGAATACCTTGCTGAAGCACTTTACTATTATGGCATGTCCAAGGAAGAATTAGCAACCAGGGTCAGTCGAGCCGATACTCTAGCTGGATTTTTGTTCAATGAGCGATACAATATCTGGTATTATTCTGGTGATGCCTATATAGATATTCTTGAGGATTTCGGCGAAACGAAATTTGCGTCAAAGGCATCATATCGTCTTCTACATATCCTGCGGATGAACAACTTACCCTGGAACGATTCAGTCCCGCTGATCCTGGAGGAATTGAAGATGTGGGAGGAGTTCGCGGCAAACTACGAAACCAGTGATGAATATATCCCTGCCTTGCTTGAGCTTGGATATTTATATCGGGTTTTGTACGAGATAACCGAGGATATTAAGTATCGAAAAAGCGCTACGCAGATTTTTCAAAGGGTTATGGAAAAGCAGCCGAACTTCAGTTCTTCAGCCCAAGCCAAGGTGCATCTATACGAACTAAAAAAGGGCGAGAATATATATAAATACTGACGGCTGAATTACTAACTGAAACCGAACAACTGAGTACCTGCCACCAGTTTGTTCGGTTTTGGCGATTTGGCTATAATTTCGCCAGTAAGTTCGCGATGGCTGTCTTTGCTTTTTCTTTAGTTTTCTTGAAGGCGTCAAATAGATCATTATTACTGCGAAAACCCATGATTTGTGCAGACCCGTCTAAAGCCTCGGTTACTATTATATCAGAAGCTCCAGCCGTGAGACGGTAAGTGTCGCGGAGGGTTTTGAGAAAGCTAAAGGCTTGTGCTAGATCGTGAATATCTTTTCTGAGATTTTTCTGATGTTGGACAGCGTGATCAAAAAGTTTAGAATTCACCGGTGTAGTTATTTCAAATTTGGCTTTGAGTATTAGCATTATCATTTCCACATCTCTCAGTCCACCGACACTCTCTTTGATATCACGTTCTATCTCTGCCATCTTCTCATCGTTTGAACTGTGGCGTGATGTGATTTCACCCACCATCTGTGAAATATATTCCTGTTTTTTGTCGAAGATGTGTGGTTTTACTATCCTTTGGTGAAATTCCTTTTCAAAACGATGAGAACCTATGACAAGACGAGCGCCGAGCATTTGTGATTTTTCAATAAAGATATCATCGCGTTCGTCAGCCAGTAGTTGCTCAACTTCTTCTAAGAGGATGACAAATCTGCCAAAATAATCTGTGAATCGATGATGGGGGATTGTTCCACGCTGGATGATTTCGGTATTCATTTTGGTGATGATTTTATTGCAGTATTTGAGGATCTTAGGATCTTTGGACTTGAGCAATACGATGATGTCATAATCGTCATCATACGCTTGCTCTCGGGCATGACCGCCCGCGGCGAAGATCGCAAGCAAATCATCGGTGATCAGTCTTTTTCTATACTGGGTGTCGACATCGCGGCGGCAGATATCAAAGAGCGTAAGTATATATCGATCTGAGAACTCAGTAAACTCGGCATTGGTTTCTTCAACCGGAGCGCCACTTAAGGTTTTGATACCAACCCGCATCATCTCACAATCATAGTAGTCGCCCAGCTTCTCTTTGCGCTCTTTGAATGTTGGCATAGAGCTTACATCACTATAGATGCCGTCCGCGAATTCCTGGAGTTGTTCAGGGGCGTCCAAGAGTCTTATCGAATCAGGGTATTTATTGAGAATCCTCATAAAGAATCTCTTGAAAAATTGGCTGCTCGAGAGATGAATGCCGATCAAGCTTTCCAGTTGACTGACAATATTAGCGATGTCTTTTTCAAATATTTTCTTCTCAAGTATCCTTAAATAGAAATTGAGTGCTGGTTCATGATTTAGTGCAATGTATTGATTTATGAGCGATGGAAAATTGTTGAAAACATAAGCAAGGTTTCTAACAACGCTCGGGATAGTCTCTACATTCTTCAGGAAGTGGATATTTAAATCTTCAAAGACTGAAAAACTGCTTTTGTGCTTACCCAAAATCGTTATTAGACTTATGAGCGAATACAGGTCGTACTTGAAGGATTCGAAATACAATTTAATTATGTTCGTTCGCTTCCGGGCTGGTAATTTATTGAGATCACTGACAAACCTGATGACAAACTGTTCGGTTTTGAAATTATCGAGGATATCGTGCCAGAATGATGTGCCTATAAAAAACCTGAACTTTTTGATGAAATCCTCTGCGATGTTACCTATGTAGTCCGGATACATCATGGAAGCAAAGGTCGATGTCGATCTCAAGTGTTCTTTAATATCGTCGACCAGCAGAGGTATGACAGTCCTTATGTTCTGGATGTGCTCATAGTAGTGGACAAGGATATGTTCTTCGGCGCGGCATCTTCCAACGTCTCGGTAGCCGAGTATCTTTGCGACACGCCGGATATTTTCCAGAGCATTTTCGTCGAATATTATTTCTTCATCCTGGGTGACGAACAATTGATAAAGATACCGGAAGATCTCAAAAAATGTTAGTGATCTCTCAAGGGCGCTATAAGCGTAATCATTTTTGGGGTCGGCAATTTTCAGACGGTCGATGATGTCCCAGGCATTGACGCGTTCTATATTGAAAACGGTCTTCTGCGCGCAGATAATACTTTTTATCGCGCGTAAGCCGTCTTCTTTAAAATTAATGCACGTTGGACTTATCGGTCGGGCAAGCAGGGAATGAACCTCGCCGCTTATCCCTCTCAAATACCCTTCATGATATCGGTTATCACCATCTTTGTGATAGAAGTATCGACCGATAATCTCCTTCTGATACCTTTTGAATAATCTGTCGCTTCCGCTAATAACCGCCGCACTGAGCATTTCGTTGATTATAACAAAATCTTTTATTTCATGCTTGAGAGCTTTTTTATATTCGCTGATCGATGCTGAATAGTAACTATCGCCGATATGTTCTGATAAGTGGAAATGAAAGGTGATGGCGGATTTCAGCATCTCCTGGCTAATATGGGCAATAGTGCGATTAAACTTCATCCGGTCACCGTGGGTATCCTCGATAATGCCGACATCGATGTCGTCCTGATCAGATTTTGTCCCGACCCCCAAGATTACGAAATCAGGACTGCTTTTTTTGTCGATAAAGATGTTAAGAAGTTGTTTGATATAGTTTACCGTGAGGATGCGGAAGTTATTTCCGGCGGTGAGCATGAATTTCTTGTAGATGGGTAATCTGTCGACCTGGGATGCTAAGACATCCATTCTCAAGAGATCAATAGCTTGCCGGTTGAGGAGCAAGAAATGCAGTGCAAAATAGGTGCCCACGAAACGCAGTTTTTCTTCAACATCGCGGGTAATACTGGCTACGATGTTCAGTTCAGTGCCGAAATCATAAGCCGGGTGAAGGATGTGGATCGCATCACGCCGCTTCTTGTCCTCCAATCTCTGAATAAGTTGACTGAGATGCCGCTGGACTGCTTGCCGGTACTTACGGTAGTGATTGCCGAATTCGTCGGTTCTCTCAGAGAGTTTTGTTATGAAATCCTTCATGCAGCTCTCAATATTTCCAGGGATTTTGCTGAGACCTGGATATCACCATACCCGAGTTCATGCAAAGCATCGAGTATCTTCAGAAATGTTTTCTTGAATGCCTCTTTGCTTTGAAGAAGCTGTGCTTTCTCAAAGGTGTATTTCCAGAAGTCCATATTGTCTTTTTCCTGGTTGTATACCATGATGATATGTCTCAGGTCCACGCTCGCATCGATCTTCAATTCCATATCTCGAGCCAGGCGCGGTGAGAAGATTTTCTCAACGATAATACCCCAGGGATGCGCAATATATAAATCTATTTCATAAGATCCCTCATTGAAATTGATTGTATCTTTGAAACGTTTCAATTGAGCGATGCTATGTGTGTGGTATTCAAAAAAGCCTCGGCGCAGGATATAATCGACATTAAACCATACATGGCCAAATGCCCAGGCAGTGTGGAAACTCGAGATATTCTTGCTGACCATCAGGGTTTCATCATAGTCGACTATCCTCAAGCTATTTGATTTTGGTTTCTCGATGAATTCTGTTAGATGCATATGATCTTTGAATAGAATATCAATATCCCAATATCTCTTGTACTTCAGATAATTTCCAAAAAGAAGCGGCAATGCTCCTATTATGATGAAGTTAAGGTGATTCTTGTCTTGCAGTCCTGACAGTTCTTCAAGAATCCGCAAGAGATTATCACGGCGTTTTTCATCGATGGAATTTAACCAAGCAGGATGCATTTGCGTGTCTACGAAGTTACTTGAAGATTATTTTGATTGTGCGGTTACTTTGTCAAATCCAATATTGAAGGCGTTAATGTTTAATTCTTCAGTACCTTTTGGAACACGCGAAAGGATTGCGGATTCGACCGCTTCTTTGCTAACAACTTTGGTTAACGCAGTAATCATACCCAGGGCAACAAGATTTGCGACCAGGCTTTTCCCAACTTCTTTTTCGGCGATTTCAGTGATTGGCAATGAATAGATTCTAAAATCACCTTTGGGTACATTAGTTACAAAACCTGAGTCAATCAAGAGAATGCCGTTCTTATTTATATCCATAGAATATTTATCGCATGCTTCCTGGGTGAAACAGAGCAATAGATCGATATTTACTGCTTTCGGATAGTCAATCTCTTCATCAGAGACAATGACTTCCGAACGACTGGAACCACCTCGTGCTTCTGGCCCGTAGGATTGACTCTGGGTTGCGTTCTTGCCGTCATAGATAGCCGCCGCCTCGGCAAGGATTTTTCCTGTAAGGATCAGTCCTTGTCCTCCAGCGCCGCTCAATCTAAATTCGAACCTAAAACCCACTATTACCTCCTCGGATATAACAAATACCTAAATGCATAAACATCTAAACATTCCTTTTATCCGTTGTAAAATAAAAAAACCATTTGATTAACTCTTTCTGATCCTTTCAGCCATTTTCTTGTATTCTTCACAAAATTCAGGTCGCTCTCGATCTTCGAGAATACCAATGATGATCTTGTCCTTTTTCTCATATTCAGACAACGTTCTTGCTTTTTCAACCGGAATACTGTTTTCCTTATACCAGCGGAGCATATCAACGGAAGTGCCTAAGCGGTTAGGGCGTGAATAATAAGTAGGACAGGGGGCTAAGACTTCGATCAGTGAGAATCCCTTTTTCATGAATCCTTTTTCAAGGTACTTATCGAGCTGTACAACGTGGTAACATGTGGCGCGTGCCACAAAAGAAGCACCCGCAGCGATCGCTAAACCAGATATGTCAAAAGATGGTTCGATGCTTCCGTAGGGTGCAGTACTGCCCTTTTTACCGATGGGCGTGGTGGGTGACGCCTGTCCGCCGGTCATCCCGTAGATATGGTTATTATAGATAATGACGGTGATATCGAGATTACGCCGCGCCGCGTGGATGAAGTGGTTACCGCCAATGGCTGTAGCATCGCCATCACCGCTTATTACCAATACTTTCAGGGCCGGCTTGGCAAGTTTCAATCCCGTGGCAAAAGCGATCGCTCGTCCGTGCGTTGTATGGAGTGTATTGAAATCGACATAGCCAGGGGTTCTTGAGGAACAACCAATACCTGAAACGAGTGCAATGTCATTCTTGGAAAGCTTGATGCGCTCAATAGCCCTCAGAATTGACTTGAGGATAATGCCACATCCACATCCGGTGCACCAGATATGAGGGAATTTACTAAACCTCAAATATTTCTCATACGGAAACATTTTTTATCCTCTCAAGAATTTCGTTAGGCGTGATCAGACTGCCATCTACTCGATTGACTTTGATAACATCAGATTTTATTGCACATGATACTTCATGAGCGATTTGACCGAGGTTCATCTCCGGTACAATAAAAGCTTTGATCTGGGATGCAAGCCTGCCTAATATTTTGTAAGGGAAAGGCCAGATGACAAAAAGCTGGAACATACCTACTTTGATCCCTTGCTGTCTTGCCAGACGTACTGCCCGGTAGGCAGAGCGCGCACTTGAACCAAACGCCACAATACATATTTCTGCATCTTTGAGATATTCGGTTTTATATTCAATGATTTGATCTTGGTAGCGCTCGAGCTTTCGACTCAAACGAGAATAAAGTGCGTTGATTTTTTGGGGATCATTTGTTGGAAAGCCGGTTTCATCATGACTGAGCCCGGTCACATTGTAACGGTAGCCAGTGCCGAAGTCAGCGAACAAGGGGATATCTGAGTCATTTTGTTTATACGGTTGATAGGTGTCGGGTGATTCAGTTGACCGCTTGCGATCGATGATGGTAATCGTCTCAGGTTCTGGGATCACCATTTTTTCGTTTACGTGAGCGATAACTTCATCGAGCAGAACAATGACTGGTATGCGATATTGTTCAGTGAGGTTAAAGGCTTTTATCGTCCAATCATAGGTTTCCCGGACCGTTGAAGGAGCAACGACAATGATTGAATGGTCGCCATGGGTTCCCCAGCGTGCCTGCATTACGTCGGCTTGAGCAGGAAGCGTCGGTAAACCAGTACTGGGACCACCTCGCTGAACATTGACAATAACACAAGGTACTTCAGTCATTGAAGCATAACCGATATTTTCCTGCATCAGTGAAAAACCAGGTCCGCTTGTTGCAGTCATTGATTTGACACCGGCTAATGACGCTCCGATGATGGTTGCCATCGAAGCAAGCTCATCTTCCATTTGAACAAAGATACCTCCGACCTCGGGTAAACGGTGTGCAAGAACTTCGGCTATTTCAGAAGAAGGTGTGATCGGGTAACCACCAAAGAAGCGCATGCCCGCAACAATAGCTGCTTCGGCACATGCTTCATTACCGGTCATTAGTTTTGCGTTCACATTCTGTTTAGCCATTATGTCTCGTCCTTGATTACCTTGATGGCAAAATCTGGGCAGTACATTTCGCACATTTGGCATCCTGTACAGGCTTCAAGGTTGATGACCTTGGCAATGCCTTTTCCCATGCTGAGGACTTGTTTTGGGCAGAATGCAACACATATTTCGCAGCCCTTACACCATGCTTCCTTTATTTCCACTTTGAATCGGCGTGTCTTGGCTAGCATGGTTTCAATTATACCCATAGACTGTGTGCAGTCAAGGCAGAATACTAATAGTGCTCCATCAATGTAGATATTTTCTAGAAATTCAGCTCAAGGAAGTAGTTGAGAAATTCTCTGATGACTATTGTGGCGGGTACGGCCAGGAGAACCCCCCAGAATCCAAATATCGTACCACCCAGAATAAGGGCGATCATTACGATAACCGGGTGGAGGTGTGAAGATTTCCCGATAATGATTGGACTAAGGAAGAAGTTCTCAAGGAGTTGTTCACCGACATATACCGACGTAATTTTGAGCAAATTAACTGCGGGTGATGGACTCAACAACCCAATCAAGATAGCCGGTATGAAACTTAGAACATACCCGATGTTGGGGATGAGATTGCAGATGCCAGCGATTAACCCTAAAAGCAGGTAGTACTTTATACCAAGGATCCATAATGAAAATCCGACGATGAAACCGACGATAAACATGAGCAGCAGGGAACCGCGGAAAAAGCGTGCCAGGGAAATGTCGAGTTGACTGAAGAACTCGTTCATGCGTTTTTGATCCCTGATATTGAAAAGGTTTTGTACCCATTTGACTATTTTTTCCCGATCCGCAAGGAAGAGATACGCAGACAACGGTATGAACACGAAATTGTATACTATTACAATGATACCACCAATGCCTTTGCCAATTTGCCCGAATGTCCTGAAGATACCGCTAATTATATTAGTCAAATGCGATGTTATCGTATTAGCAATAATATTAGGGTCGATTTCAATACCCAGCTCAAGGAGTTTGTTTATGATCGCACCTGAGGATATTTGGATTTGTTGGATTGTATAGGGTATTTTTTCAATAAGGATCTGCAATTCACTTACAATGCCTGAAACCATGAGAAAGAAAAGAAGTGGGAAAATCGCAATGATCGGTAACAGGAATATCAAAATGGCAATGGCCCTTGGTATTTTTCTCTTTTCAAGAAATCCAACAAAGGGTGCAAGGATATAAGCAAGACCAGCACCGATGATAAAAGGGATCAGGATAGCGAAATAGTGAAGGACAAAAAACAGAAGGAAAAAGAAAATAGCGAGGATGAATAAAGGTCGGATATCCCTGTTGTGTCGGTAAGACCAGAGCAAGACAATGATGAGCAGTAAGAGCCACAACGGCGAAAAGGTTTTTGAAAGGATGATAAAACCCGCAAAGAGTAATACCGATATATAAAAAACGACTTTTTGCATTGAGCAATTATACCATTTATTACGGCGAAATCAAGGCTTGACTTTGGGGTTCCCTTGTGTAAAATAGCTTATGAAAAAAATGATAAAATACCATATATTGCTGATAATGCCACTCGTCGCAGCAATCCTTAGTTGTTCTTTTGAGAATCAGACTTTGGTAACCATCGATGGTGAGAAGTACACTGTTGCTGATTTCAGGGGGACTCATGAATTCCTTACCACTGAGGATTCTTTGCAGCGGGTGAAAAAGGTTGATGATTTCATCAACCAAATGTTAATTATTAAAGAAGCGCAGGCAAGGGGTTATGACCAAGACCAAGTTGTGCAGATTGCTTACGAGACCCATAAGAAAGAAATAATCAGCCGTGGCTATTATGAGGCGAATGTTGTGAACAAAATTAAGGTTTCCAACTCGCAATTGAGGAAGGCATACGCTAAAATTGTTGATCAGTATCATATTGCCCAGATAGTAGTTGCCGACGAATCGCTCGCCTTATTTGTTGAACAAGAGTTAAAAAAAGGTATCGCTTTTGAGTCGCTTTTGCATTTATCCTTAGACACAATAACTGAAAATGGCGACATTGGAGTTTTCTCGGCTATATCCCTACCACCTGAAATAATGGATCAGTTTAAAAAAATAAAAGTTGGCAAGACAACCAAAGCTATAAAATTTGGGGAGTTCTATTATCTCATGAAAATACTCGAGCACTCAAAAGCGGATTCACCACCATTTGAAGAAATTCGCAACGAACTTGAGGCAAATCTGAAACGTGAGAAAATCATGGAACAAGGTGAGAAATTTATTAAGACACTAATTGAAGATGCCGAGATCGAGTACAATGATGAAGGGTTAGAAGCCTTAGTGAAACCAGATTCCCTGATAACTGAAGAGGACCTCAACATGTGGGTTATAAAAAAATATGATTCCTCATTCGTCCTCGTTAAGTCGATAAGAGATGCAGTTATGTATCAATATCGGCAGTCGTTCATAGACCCTAAGATATTGATTGAACGCGTCCTCATCCCGGACCTCATCTATGAAAAGGCATTAAGAGTTCAGTTTGACAAGAATATCGAGATAAAGAGAAAGCTTAAAAACGCCGTCGGGTTGCTTACTTACCAAAAATTCTATTCTGATGAGGTTTTGGAAAAAGCATCGGTGGATTCTATGGAAGTTGTCAATTACTACAACGAGCACATAGATGAATTCAATGAGCAGAAGTTAAACGAAATCTTTTTCAGAATTAGAGGACAGTTGCGCAATACTAAAATTGATAGGATGCGCAAGGATATCTATGAGCAATTGCGTAACAAGTACGAGGTTGTTGTAAACGAGTCGGCTTTTGAGAAATTGCTCGAGGAGGCGAAGTGAAGAAAATAATTTTATTTGCTATACCGCTGCTTATATTATCCTGTAAAGAACCGCAAGATATCATTGTCAGAGTTGACGGTTCGACGCTAACCAAAGCCCAATTCGAAAAATACATTTCGGCAACAGAGTATGAGAAAATATCTGAAGACAAATTGAAAGAATTCTTCGAGAATTGGGCAGATCAGGAAATACTGTATTTGGAGGCAAAAAAACAGGGGATAGATCAGGAAGATTCTATTAGCCTTGTCATTGAAGAATATAAAAAGAACATTGTGGCAATGGCACTGGTCCAAAGAGAATTTGCCGGCAATACAGTAAGTGAAGTTGAGGTCAGAGAGTATTTTGACAAACACAAAAGTGAATTTCTTTATGCCGTAAAGCTGGCGCAAATCGTGCTACCCAGTTACGAAATTGCCCAGCAGACTCTTGAAGAAATCAAGGCTGGCGCAAATTTCCTGAAGCTGGCTCGGGAACGTTCCCTGACCAGGATGGAAAATCCCGATGATCCTAAGATTATCACCGACTTTCTTTATCGTGGAACAATTTCCGACTATGGGACTGAAGAGATCATCTTCAACCTGAAGGTGGGTGAGGTTTCTGATATAATCCCTTATATTCAGGGTACCCACTTGATAGTTAAGTTGGTCGACAAAAGGAAAGTCTATGCTAAAGCCGACTATAATAAATATAGCTCAGCAATCTACAACTATCTTTTGCAGAAGAAATACCATGGTTTCTTGAAATCATATATTGATAGTCTAAAGACTCGGTACAAAATTGAAATCGATCTTTCTTCTTTGAAAAAATAATCATCCGCCAGTAAATGTTTATCCTTCTTTTTATAATCACTACATCGGCTGATCATATCGCAGCATATGTCGGCAGTAATGTTATCCTGGAAAGTGAAGTTGTCGAGAATATGAGTTTCCTGCAGAGCGATCGAGCGACCATGGAGACGTTTACAACATTGGAAGAGTTGCGGGATTATGTTCTCGACCAACTGATTTCGCAAAAGCTTGTGATGATCGAAGCCGAGAACGAATCAATAGCAGTTGCCGACGAAGAAATTGAAATAGGGGTGGACAAAAGGCTTGAGGAGATCAAAGAGAATTATCCTTCAGAAGCTGATTTCTACGAAGACTTGGAAAGGAGTGGCATAACATTTAAAGAGCTTAAGCAGTACAATATGGAGAATCTTAGGACTGAGCTGACTATGCAAAGGCTCGTTTCAAAGAAGTTTGCCATAAAGGTTAGGCTGTCGCCCATCGCGATCAGGCGGTTTTATGATGAGAACAAAGATTCAATTGCGGCGAGTCCAGACCGCGTGAAACTTGGTCATATCCTTTTAGCGATCCAGGCGAGTGAGACAGAGTTGAGAAAAGGGTTTGAACAAGCCGCAGAAGTGTACAGACTACTGTACACGGGCGGTGATTTTGGTGTTATTGCCCAGGAATTCTCTGATGATGAAAACTCGAAGTATAAAGGTGGCATGCTCGGCAAGGTCAAACGCGGTGAGACGCTCGAGGAATTTGAGGGTATAGTATTCAGGCTGAAACCCGGTATAGTGTCTGAGCCGTTTCTTACCAGGTTAGGCTATCATCTTGTGGAAGTTCTAAACAAGGGATCGGATTGGGTACTGGTCAGGCAGATCCTGATTAAGGTAAGGGTCACGAGCGCTGACACGCTGCGTTGTGAAAAGCTTGCCAAGAGACTTCAGGAACTCATTAGCCAGGGCATTGATTTTGACAGCCTGGCAAGGCAATACTCGATCGATCCTAATATTGATATCGGTGAATACTATGTCAATCAGCTCACGCCACCCATCGATTCAATTGTCATCAACCTTGAGCAAAGCGAGCTCAGTGACCCGATGCTCACGCCTTATGGTTATCATCAAATATATATCAGGAAAAAAATCCCTGGTAAAATACTGACCTTTGAAGAAATGAGGGAAGGTATTGCAGAATATCTTTATTCACAGGAACTGCAAAAAAACTATGATGTGATGATTGAAGATCTCAAGTCTAAGGTTTTTGTAAAAAAATTCCCAAGCCAAGATTACCGCAAGTAAGTCAACCCCATTAGAAACCACTCGGGGCTCGTGAAATATGGAGTGCAACAAGTCCTCTTGTTGCATGTAATGTCAGGCGACATTGCACTCCAAAAACAACGGGGCTAAAGCCTCTACTCCACTAAAGCAACAGCCTGAATGACCCCATTTCATCAGTCCATATCCTGCCCTGTAAATGCAAAGTTGCCCAATACATCCTTGCCATTCATCCAAGGATCTTAATGCCAAATTTAAGAAAATGTTTATCGAAAGATACTGATTCTGCTATCTTTAATTTCTTGATTAAAACATAGGAAGTGCTATCTGTAAAACTCCAAGGTTGATTTTTATTTTTACAGAATACCCTCCAAGTTTCTTTAAAAATATTCTCCTCAATTTTTACTATCTTAATGTTAGCATCATCAAATATTGCTTGACCAATTTCTATTGCGAATCGCTTACTTTTCCGCACAAGCAGAACAGTTAAGAATTCATCAAAAATGTAATCTGAAATAACCCAAAGTATATTCTGACCTTCTAGTGACTTTGCAATACTTGTCGCCTTTTTATGATTACTATCCTGTTGATTATTTTATCTATTTCTTGAGCAGAGGTTTTTCCAAGTTTACCTGGTTTGTGACCAAAAAATGGTGAACTAGATATTCTAAATGTTGGCACCTTCTTGTCTTTATTTTTACTTAAGATTTCTTCGATTTTCTTAATTTCGGATAATGGCAAATGTTTTAAAATTTCAACGATAACTTTCCGAGGCAGTGTTATCGTTATATTTTTTTGCATTTTCTTCTCCTTTAGGTTATTTTATCGATATTTTGATAGAAGTCAACATTACAACAACGATATTAAATCCATACCGTAACCATAAATATAATAGGTCAGATATTGACATATGCATGGGGTCGAATCTTTCCTAAAAATCGGAGAATGGGTGAAACGGAGACACGGAGAAACGACTGCTTCGCAGATGTAGAAATCGCGGCGGGATAAACAAAACAAAAAGACTGGATCGTCCGATCAAGTCGGACGATGACCCCGTACGATTAACATCCTACGGGGCAGGCAGGAGGCTGTGGCATCCCTCACGCTAAGTCAATGAGCGCCATTTATGGCGCACACGACAACACATTAGCAAGCTAATGAACTCCTATATTTTGCACGATAAATCCCGCAATTCTATTTATAGCATTATAATACGAAGCGGGATAAATCGTGCCGCTACATTAGTCCACTAAGTTTTGAACAATCAGCTCTGTTGATTAACCGGGTGAATTATATATAATCGATATTATGCTTTGCATTTTTGTATTTTTTTTATCACAATGGCAACAAACAGTATCCTACGATATCAAGGCGAAACTCAATACTGAGGAACACCGCCTAATCGCAATTGAGTATTTGACTTATTTCAACAACTCGCCATTTGCTTTAGAAACTCTTTATTGCCATTTATATGCCAATGCATTTCGGGATGAAGAAACAGTCTTTGCCAAGGAATCAAAGAAGATGGGTTTTTCAGGTTTTACCAAAGTGAATGTCTCAGAGCGTGGCTACATTGATATCGAGAGTGTACGCTGGGGTGAAGTTTCATTGGATTTTGAAATCAGAGGGACATTACTGATAATACCCCTTGATGAACTGATAAGACAAGGCGACTCAGCTTGTTTTAAGATCGTATTCGATTTAAAAATTCCCAAACATATTTCAAGGTTAGGATATCAAGGCGATCACTATGAAATGGTCCAGTGGTATCCCAAAGTGTGTGTTTTTGATGATGATGGCTGGCATCTTGATACCTACCATGCGATTGGTGAATTCTACGGGGAATACGGGAGTTTTGATGTCGTGATAGATGTACCAGGTGACTATGTAGTAGCGGCAACGGGTGAACGGCTTGATCCTGAAGACATTATCTTTATGGATTCATTGATCACGGCGAAAAGAAAAATCAAGACCGGTGGACCAAGAACGGTCAGGTTTCATGCAGAAAACGTTCACGATTTTGCCTGGGTAGGTGATCCTGATTACTTAGTCGAGAGATTGAATGTTGATGATACTAATATTTATGTTTTCTTTCAGAAACGTAATGAAAATAAATGGAAGAATGCTGGCACTTATGGAATCGACGCAGTAAGCCGGTATAATCAATGGTATGGCAAATACCCATATAAAAACCTCAGTATTGTCGATGGTAGTTTTTTGGGTGGCATGGAGTATCCGCATTTGGTCATTATTGGTTTGGATGAAGACCCGTTCACTCGATTGTTTGAAATTGTGATCATTCATGAGATTGGTCATCAATGGTTCTATGGACTTCTTGGTTCAAATGAAATGGATGAGGCGTGGCTTGATGAAGGGTTTACGACCTATACGGAGATCAGGTATCTTGAAGATAAATACGGCAGAGAAAACTCCCTGCTCAAATTTCATGTACCGCTTGTGCCATCTATAACCAGGCGTTACTACCACAAATTAGTCTATTACCTGACACAAACCAACCAGATGGAAATGCCGATTCTTACCTCAGCATACGAGTATGTCGAAGTCCCAGTTGCTTATGTCAATAGTGCGTATTCAAAACCGGCGCTGTTTCTGTTCAACCTTGAAGGTATTTTAGGACGAGAGCGATTTGATAGAATCCTCAAGAGGTATTTTGAAACTTACAAATTTAAACATCCAAAGACTGAGGATTTTATCCGGATATGCGAAGATGAAAGCGGTGAGGATTTGCAATCTCTTTTCGATTCTTTTCTCAATACCACGGAATATTGTGATTGGTCAGTTGAGAAAGTATGGGGTAATAAGGTGGTCGTGGAGAATAAGGGCAAGTTGCAGGTTCCGGTCGATGTACTCGTTGAAGCTGAATCAGGCATGCGTGTTTTTCGTATAGATACGCGGGCAAAGGTTGATACAATAATTATGTTAGAAGTAGCTGGAAATATTAAAAAAGTGATCATTGATCCCCATGGCTATTCACTTGAACCAAATTACTGGAATAACTTTCATCCACGCAAAGTCGAGGTAAAACCGATCTTCAGTCTGCCTTCACTCGATGCCTACCAGATTATCTGGGCACCTTATTTATGGTATGGCTCGTACGACGGTATTATTTTAGGTATGTACTTAGCTGGTGCAGAGTTTGTAGATTTTGATTTTATGAAAGGTCGAAACCAATGGGTCGCTGGGTGCACTTATGGCACCAAAAGCAGTAATCTCTATTCGTCATTTAGTTACCAGACACCCCTTTTGTTCAGGCGGGGGTTTCGCACGCGGCTTGCCTTGAGCGGTGCTAAGGTCAATGGTGAGGACAAGGCATCGATTGGTCTGGTAAGTAACCTGGGCATTCCACTGACCCGCACGCCACAACTCGAAGTCAAAAGTATGTTTGTTTATCGAAACCTCTACTCATACAGACCGGTTGATACGCTTGACTGGGAACTTGGTACAAATATCATGATCCATAATGATCTGTCATTCAAGCATGGTTCATGGCGCGTTGGTTTGGGTCTATGCGTAGCCCATGAAGTCTTTGGCAGTGCATGGAACTATGTGAAGGCAATAGCCGTGGTAGAACGAGAACTTGACTTGCTCTTGCCGTGCAATATCCGTTTGTTTGCCGGAAAAATATTTGGCACACCGCCAATCCAGGAGCAATTCTTTTTGAGTGGTGCGCTGCGTATTACTTTCATACCGGATCTTATTGGCGGTCAATCTGGAACTTTTTCACCACAAGAGCGGATCCATATCCCGGGTGATGGAAATATGAGGGGGTATCAAACCCTGCACATCAAATCAGATGAAATGTATTGTATGAACCTTGAATTTCCCAGTAATACACGGGCAAGGATTTTTGTTGATGCCGGCTTTTACGGTGACTTTGCCTTTGACGTGGGTGCAAGGTTTGTCCTTGGTCCGTTATCATTCAACTGTCCGTTCTATGCATCAACTGATCAGGGTTGGCGATTCCGTTGGTCAATAGGATTTTGAAAAGACAGTAGGCAGTAAGCAGTAAGTAGTAGGCAGAAGGCACTCAGATTCAGACGGATCAACTATAATCTGGTTCTTGATTTTTTGAGGGTTTTGATTATAATACAATATCAAGGAGGTATGGAATGAAGTCCAAATACATAAAGCTAATAAACGCCCTGACAATACTATTGACATTAATGTTCGTTAGCTGCGGGGATGGAAAAGGCGGTGGAGATAAAGAACCAAACAACAAGATTGATCAAGCAAATGACATAACCTTAGGCCAACCATTTTCGCTTACGATTAACCCGAAAGGTGATATGGACTGGTTTAAAGTGAATCTTGCTGAACAGGGTTATCTAAAAGTTCAGGCAAGTCAGGTTCCTGAAGAGATTGGGCTTGAAATCGTTTTTGCATTATATCAAGAGTGGGAAGGTAAAAAAGAGAAACGGCTTCGAGGCTGGCGCAGACTTCCTGATGCATTATTCGTTTTTGAAGCAGGCACTTATTATTTTGTTATCAAGGATGATCATGATAATGCATCATCTGGCAAACCAGCTCAAATTAAGGTTGATTTTCTAAAGGAATTTGACCCAACCGAACCTAATAATGGACCAGAAGATGCAAAAGAAATTGAATTTGGTGCTGATCTCAAAATAGCTGTTTATCCAGTAGAAGACCAGGATTGGTTAAAAGTGAAAGTAGAAAAGCAGGGTTATCTAACTATAAAATCGAAAAACGTTCCTGAAGGAATAACTCCAGAGGTGAAATATTTTGTTTTTGATGAATGGGCAGATCCAAAAGTAAAAACGATAAGAGATTGGAAAAGATTACCTGATGCCTGTTTTGTATCTGAGGCAGGCGAATATTTCATGCTGCTCCATGACGATCATGATAACGGTGCTTCTGAAACACCTTATGATTTAAAAATCGAATTTCTGGACGAAATGGATCAATATGAACCAAATGATGATTTTAAAGATGCCAAGATAATAAAACAAGGCGATACAATAAATCTGGCTATCTTTCCCACTGGCGATCAAGATTATTATAAGATTAAATCGTCTAAGGCAGGTAAAATCAAGTTTCTGGCTAAGGGGTTTTCTGATATAACTCCTGAAATAAGATTATATGTATTAGATAAAAAAGATCCCAATAGGCTAGAACACAGTAGTGATTGGAAAAAATGTCCTGCAGAGTTTGATGTTAAAGCAGGTCAGGAGTATTTTGTTCTTGTCCATGACGACCATGATAATGCAAGTTCTCCAGAGCCGTTTGAAATAAGAATAGAATAAACGGACAGCTAAACCGAAAATCACAGACAGCACTGAATTCCAAAGAGCCTTTGGGTAATCATCCGAAGGCTCTTTTTTATAAAATTAGGATTTTAAGTTAAATTCAACCTCAATCTATTGACATATTCCAGGATATTGTAGTGGCTCAATTTACCCACGCCCCTTATGAAGGAGCGGGGTTTATTGAGCAGCCTGATAAATCACCTGTCTGCCTACAGGCAGGCCTGTCTGCCTCAGGTAGAGGCAACTACGTTTTTGAAAATCAGATTCATCAAAAGCGTTTAGTCCGTTTCTTCATTGATCTGGTTCATTTAGGCATTTAGGCATTTTGGATTTTACCCAAGCCCGTTGTAAACGAGCTGGGTTTAGGTATTTACTTTTTCTCCGATACTCCGTCACTTTTGCATATATCGTTGACAGGCATTGGTATACCGAGTAGAATAGCACGATGGAATCTTTGTCGAAATTTATCACAGAAAACCAAAGCATTCAGCGCGTCAATGTACTGAAAGGCAAGCGCAAGCTGTACCTTGTCGGCGGGACTATCCGGGATTTTATCTTAGGCATTGAGCCAGTTGATTATGATTTCGCAGTATCTGGTTCAGGTATTCGCTTTGCGCGCAGTTTTGCCCGTAAGACCAAAGGAGCATTTGTTCTTTTGAGCGAAACCGATGATGAAGCACGCGTTGTCACAGACAATATCATATATGACTTTATTGGTATCGGCAAGAAGGACATTACAACTGATTTGAAGCGGCGCGATTTTACGATCAATTCCGTGGCAGTGAATTGTGATACGCTTGAATTCTATGACCCCTTTAACGGTGCGAAGGATTTGAAAAAAGGGACTTTAAGGTTGACTACTGATCAAGCACTAAAACAAGATCCTTTACGCGTGCTGCGTGGGTTTAGGCTTTCGCTAGAACTGCGTCTTAGTCTGCACAAGGACTTTTTTAAATATGCCAAGCAAGTGAGCCTAAAGAAGATAGCAGCCGAACGTATTGGTTATGAGATGCTGCGCATCATGGCAACGCCAGATTCCTTTGCCATGATTCTTAAAATGAACACGCTCGGGCTTTTTTTACAGGTGTATCCTGAAGCGAAAAAGATTATTGAGGATGACTATCTATGGAATCATTCGCTCGGTACCTATGAAGCATTAGAGCATCTTATGAAAGATGGATTTTTCAAAAGTATTGAGCCTGAGTTTTCTCTTTATTTTGCCGAAACCAAACGCGTACCTTTGGTTAAACTTGCTGGTTTGTTCCATGATGTTGCTAAGCCAGATACACTGCTTGTTAAGAACGGCGAAATTCATTTTTATGGACATGACACAAAGGGCAGTCGGATAATGCGTACGCTTGGCTCTAAACGTTTGAAAATGTCGCGCAACGATGTAAATACAGTAAGCAAGTTAGTCAAGGAACACATGAGGCTTCATCTGCTGGCAACGAATTCAGCATTGACTGATCGTGCGATTCGCAGGTTTTTTCGGGACCTGGGCGATGATTGGCTTGGTGCCATGATGATTGCTTGGGCTGATGGTTATGCAACTGCCGGTTGGACAAAGCACCTTGAGCAAGTCTTCACGAGAATGATCGTGTTGAAAAGGGCAGACGATGCCAAACCTAAAGTTGAACCACTGGTGAATGGCTATGACTTAATAGCTCTCGGTTTGAAGCCCGGACCCAAATTTAAAGTAATCCTTCAGGAACTCCTCGATTTGCAGCTTGAAGAGAAGATAAAGACCAAAGAAGAGGGGGTAAAGATCGCCCTTGATATTGACCAAAGACTCAGTAAACCCCCTTCATAAACCCCGTAAGATGCTTGCATTCTAACGGGGACAATATTCCTTGACAGACCCACCGTAGTCATTTATAATGAAATAGAGGAGGATCAATTGAAACCTTATATATTGGTGTTCTTGATAATATTTTTTGTGGGGATTGTAAACGCTGCAGCTAAATCTTCAATGCCTGATTCTAATTTCGAAAGCATACACCAGCACGAACTAAAATTACACCAGGACAGTCTGCAGGACGATACCCAGGGCTCAATGACCGAAGAGCACGCTGATCAAGTACGTATCTTTATTAATTCTACGCTCATTATTGTAATAATTATAATCCTGATCCTCGCCGTGGCGATTTTCTTGATCATCAATAGGGTACGCAGGACAAGGACAGAATGATGTTTTTTTTAGTACTTGCATGCCTCGCGCATTCACCTTCAATACACCAAATAGAATATGAAAATCATCTGGATGACGCGGTTTTTTCAGTAGTCAATCAGACACAACTCGCTTATGTACCGCTTCAAGCCAGATCGCGCGAAATGAACAAGGACTATTATGGTTATTGTCCGTATTGGATAGACACGATATATTATGATTATTTCCAAATGGAATTGCTTACGCATATCGCCTATTTCTCAGTAGAGATCGATCCGACAGATGGTAGTCTGGGCGGCATTCCGTATCTAAGCCGCTTCACCTGCATTCGCGACCATAGCCATGCCAACGGCGTTCCAATCCATATGACCTTTATTGTCTTTGGCAGTTCCAATGTGAGTGCTTTTCTTAATAATGCAACAGCAAGGCAGAATGCAATAAATAATATCAGCGATTTCATGACGAATTACGGCATTGAAGGTGCTAATATCGATTTTGAGTTCGTGACCAGTTCAGTGCGCGATAGCTTTAATTTATTTATCAATGATCTCTCGGTCGAACTCTGGGGTCATTCAGGAGGTAGAAAAGATGTGTATATCGCCTCAATCGCGGTGCCTGAATGGTACCCGGGTTATGACATCGACTACTTGGCTGACCACTGCGATGGTCTATTCATCATGGCTTATGATTTTCACTGGAGCGGTTCATCAGTAGCTGGACCGGTCTCGCCTTGTGTTCCTTCTTCTTTCTGGGGACAGTATTGCGCCGCAAAGTCGATAGGCAGTTATAAAGCATATGGGGTGGACGGGTCGAAGATAATTTTAGGCATTCCTTATTATGGTTATGATTGGCCTACGGTATCTCAAGACATGGGGAGTGCCACAACCGGCACGGCTTCAGCAAAGATATATTATTATGCTTTCCAGAACGCGAATACCTATGGTAGAATATGGGATGATTATTCTCTGACTCCGTGGTATCGCTATTACACAAGCGAATGGCATCAATGCTGGTATGATGATTCTGTATCACTCGACATCAAGTTTGGCATGGTTAATGATTCATTGCTTGAGGGTGCTGGATGCTGGGCACTCGGCTATGACCGCTCCTATGACCACCTTTGGAATGCAATAAGAAACAATTTCTGGGATTCAACAGGTATAGCAGAGCAAGGATATGAATCACAGGTTAATATAGAAATAATTAAATCAATCTTTGCTGATCAATTAAAATTGTCTGGATTACATCCTGCCAATCTATATGACATTTCCATTTATGACATTATGGGAAGAGCATTAATCCATTTGAAAACAAAAGGGCAAGAAACTATCAAGATTGGTAAAGAATTAAAATCAGGTGTGTATTTTTTAATAATAAAAAATAAAAATAGAGTTTTAAAGACGAAAATTGTAAAAATAAAGAAATAATATGTCATTATGACCCCGCACTTTTATCAAAAGTGCGGGGTAGCAATCTGGCACCTCTTGACAACTTATAATTCACCAGTATAATATTAATGGAGGTAATCATGAAATTTATAAAGTTTTCCTGCATCCTGGGGTTGTTATTTTTCTCAATGATTTTTGCCCTTGAACCTATTAAGACTAATCTTGAATACTTACCAAAATTAAGGGGTGATGAACCATTGCCGGCTGGTCGTCCGATTCCTTATAATGGTGTGAGACAATATTTTTCTGGTCAGGACTCAATAATCGGCTCAACTCCGCTTGAACTTCAAAGAAGCGGTAGTTTTGGTCAGAGGATTATGGTTGATGATCTTGGTCAGGCACATATTGATTGGATGTGGCAAGATTATCCAGGTCAGACCTCGCGTTGGTGTGCCTGGAATGCCCGTTATGCAGACGGTTCATACTATGGTGAGACCCAGGCATCAGTTTCCTGGAGTGGTTATGTACAGATCGATATAACAAGAGATGTAAATCCAGATAGTCAAAGGTCGGTTATTTCCTATCATTATGGATCTGGGGCTGGTTCTTATTCCTGGATCGATATTGATGGAGGTAATCTATGGGGTGCCTGGGGGGGCGACCCTAAAAGTCCTGAAGTTGAGGGTCATATATGGCCTGTTATCTGTGTAGCCAGGAATAATAATATTATTATGGTAACGGGTGATGTTAATATTAATATGAAACACCTTTATCTAACGACTGATGAAGGTGAAACCTGGACTCATCTAATGGAATTCGATTCAGTTGCTACCGCTTCTTACTTTGTCCGTGCTTCACGTAATCCTGGTTCACAAAAGGTTGTCCATGTCTGGACCCAATCCATGGATTTGGAAGGTGTGTCTCAGTGGTGTAATGATGTCTATTATGGGCTTTCTACTGATAATGGGGTAACCTGGAGTGCACCTATCAATATTACGAATTATACACCTCCTGACAGTATGAATATCAATGATTCAGTGATCTGGGCATTCAATAATACGATCGCAGTATTTGATACGAGCGATAATCTCCATATTGCCTGGGGGGGTCATTTAGCATGGGTAAGCGCAGGTGATACACTGTATGGAGGTGATCGAGCAAAGATCTTCCACTGGGATGAGATTTCAGGTATAATAAGTACGGTAAGCAGCCCGAGCATCTATTACAATGAACCCGGTGGATGGTGGCTTGAGCCCTGGGTAAATGGTGCTCCGTATTGGCATGCAGGTGCGGCTGATCCCTGGAGAACGATGTGTGACCAGCCCCAGCTTGTTGTTGATCCAACAAACAACGACCTCTATTGCCTGTGGTATGGTAATGATGACTCTACTGATGTCTCAGCTGGTCTTCGTGTGAATGGTGAGCTTTATGGTGCCTATTCAAATGATAATGGTTTAACCTGGACAGACTATGTTAATTTGACCAATACCCGGACCCTTGGTGCAGGTCCTGGTGATTGTTTTGATGAAGATTATATGACGGCAAATCCTTTTTTAGTAAACGATTCGCTCTTTATTACTTATATTGAAGATAAGGATGCTGGTGCATGTGTTTATGGTGGTGCAGTGACTGATAATCCTGTTCACTGTTGGGTTTTTCATAAGAACACAGGGATTACTGAGGAAAATGCGTTAGAGCCTGAATACGCCAATCCAGCGCTTGAACTCTCTCCGAATCCGTTTTCAAAGCAGATGAAAATCAAATTCCAAGCTCTTCCGACCTCTGGGCGAGAATCCTCGCAAGGCGGGACAAACTCCAAGAGCCAAGCCACAATGAGTATTTATGACGCTACAGGAAGATTGGTCAAGGATTTCTCACTGCCTACTGCTTACTCCTTAGTGCCTACTGTTGTTTCTTGGGACGGCACTGACCAGACCGGCAAGAAGCTTCCTCCTGGCGTATATTTTGTGCGGCTGGAGACAGATAACCACACAGAGGTAAAAAAGGCGATTTTACTGAGGTGACGTCTCGACAAGCCCGGTTAGAGCTAAATATCCGGATGTTCTAATTCATTGATTTATTGGACATAAAATTCTATGGCAAGCTCTAACGGGGCAAGCTCGAAGCGTAAAATTGCGGGATATCTTATCGTATTGACTTCATTTTCTTTTTGACTATTATTTAAGCATGTCAGAGAAGAAAAAGGTTTTTAGCGGCATTCAACCTTCAGGCAGGTTGCATATTGGAAATTATGTCGGTGCAATGAAGAATATGATTGCACTCCAGGATGATTATTCTTGTATTTACGGCATTGTTGATTATCATGCCATGACTGTACGCTTTGATCCCAAAGAAATGGAAGAGAGTATCTTCAGTGCCGCGGTCGATTATCTTGCTGCTGGCATTGACCCCGAAAACAGCATATTGATGTTGCAGTCAACTGTTTCAGAACATACTGAACTTGCATGGATATTAAACACAATAACGCCGATCTCATGGCTTTCAAGAGTCCCAACTTTTAAAGAAAAAAGCAAGGAAAATCCCGACTATGTGAATATGGGGTTATTCGATTATCCAGTACTTATGGCAGCAGATATTATCCTTTATAAATCACACGTTGTGCCGGTCGGTGATGACCAGGTTGCACACTTGGAATTAACACGAGAGATAGTAAGAAGATTCAATTCAACTTTTGGGCAGATTTTTCCAGAACCAAAGACAAAACTTGGTGAAATTTCACGAATTCTAGGGCTCGATGGTGTAAATAAAATGAGCAAGAGTCTTGGTAACTGTATATACCTTGATGAAACTAAAGAAGAGATTTGGAAGAAACTTTCAACTGCGGTCACTGATACAAATAGAAAGAGGAAAACTGATCCGGGAAACCCTGATATTTGTAATATCTTTACTATGCACAAAGCATTTTCTAAGCAGGAAGATATAGAATATTGTATACATGGATGCCGCACTGCAGGGATTGGTTGTCTCGATTGTAAGAAAATCCTTCTGGACAATATGTATAAGGAATTAGAACCTATTCAGAACAAACAAAGGGGATTGCGTAGTAAAAAAGATTATATTTACGAAGTATTAAACGATGGTCACAAAAGGGCAAAAAAGATCGCCACTGGGACCATGGCTGAAGTTTACGACAAGATAGGCATTAAGGCATTTCATTAAAATAGCAGGGATTACAAGAAGCAAGAGCCAAATGGCAAAGTAAGTATCGGAGTATGGGTGTCACGGAGTATCGGAGAAACGGAACAAAAAACAAATAACAAGAACCAAGGGACAAGAGTGTAAGGTGTAGAGAGTACGGCGTAAGGTGCCAATAACTTAATAACTTAGTTACTTAGTAACTGCCCGATGAATCGGGCGACTACTCGAATGAAGTTGTCAACAAATCTAATATCTCAAATCTACAATCTAAAATTATCAATACGGTTTTATTTCGTCATCAAACAAAGTAGCGGCTACTGATTGACCCATCAATTCGAGTGACACAACGAGCCTTCTTTTCTTATGGTTTTCTTTGATAAGTATGCCAATCGCGCCGGTCAGCGGTCCAGAGATTACCTGGACCCTTGAACCGATTTTAAGACATGACAAAGGATAAAGGTTGCGGTCGCTGTTAATAAAAATTCTTATTGATTCGATATCCTCATCAGGTATTGGCATTGGGCGGTCATTACCGCATATTCGTACGAGGCCGGGTGTGCGGAAGACTTTCATCCAGGTCTCATGAGCTTCATTGAGTTCAACAAAGAGATAATTCGGAAAGAGAGGACGCTTGATGAGTATTTTTCGATCTCTACGTCTGCTCGGCACAATAATCCGAGGAAGAAAAGTAACGATATCTTTTTCTCCGAGGAGGTTTTTTACAACTTTTTCATGATTACAACGAGTATATGCTGCATACCAGCTCATTTTTTCCTTTGTTATAAGTTAGTAATTAACGACAAATGCCTATAAAACCTATTATTATTTAGTAATTATAACTATATTTAAGTCCTTGTCAAGAGCACCACGATTAGTCTAAGAACCCGTTGTTCTTGTACCATCTTAAGGTTTTTTCCATTGCCTGGTCAAACGTGAAATTGGCGCGGAAGTTGAGCTCGGTTCCTATTCGTTCATTGCTGCAAAGCCAATATTTCTGGCTTAATTCTCTAATTTTGTCACGCCAAACAGCCCTTTTCCGCGCGGGTAAGAATACGTCGTTGGCGAGACCGTAGAGCATCGCGATTGGTTTTGGGATGCATATTTGATATGTGCTTTTGTTGAGTAAGCTGGCGATTTTGTCGAGCAAGCCAAGTAATGTGTATTGCACTCCGTCATTCACGAAATAAATGCGATCATTGAATGTCTTAGATTGTATAATTTTCAATATCGTTTGAACCAGATCCTCTACATAAATAAGGTTTAGATACTTTTCTCCACCGCCAATAAATGGGGAAATGGACTGAGTGACATATTTAATGTAACGAAGCACATCCATATCATGCGGCCCAAAGACTGATACTGGTCTCAGTATGACATAATTAAGACTGCTTCTGATTACGATGTTTTCTGCCATATGCTTTGTGCGGCCGTACAGTGAAATCGGTTTTGGATTCGCACTTTCCGTTAGCGCAGTTTTGTCTGGGCTGGGTCCGCAGGCAGCATGAGAGCTGAGGAAGAGAATTTTCTTAACACCCTTCTGTTTCATCGCTCTTATTACATTAAGCGTACCGAGGACATTTGTCTGGTAATATTCAAGGTAGTTCTTGCCCATAGTTCTTGCTGCAGCGTGGACGACCATATCAATATTTTGTAGTGCATCGTCGATGCCCACACCTTTTTCGATATCACCAAGAGCGATGTCGATATTCGGTTTTTCCTTGAAGGGATCAATATTTGAAGTTCGCCGGACAAGGATTCTCAATCTACCGTACTTGGCAAGTACCGGGACTAAGTTTCTGCCGATAAAACCAGTTGCACCGATAACGAGAATCATGGTTTCAGATTAGACAAGTTTATTTGAAACGGTAGGTCAAAGAAAATTTGCGGTTCGATGTTTGGAAATCATAAATGGCTTGGTCGACTCCGACATCAAGCGAGAACCCGCCAGCCCGTATACCACCGCCAAAGGTTAATCCCTTTCTTGCACCTTCTTTGTCATAGAAGTAGCCGCCGCGCAGCTTTATGAACTCATAATAATCGATTTCCAGGCCGATTGATTTCCACGCCTCCTCGAATTCATACTTGAGATTCTCAAAGAATGAGTTATCTTCCTGGGCAAACATACCAACGAGTATCTTGGTGACTTCAGCGGTTAAGGTAATGTGCACAACCCTGGTTTGCACAGGGTCAAATTTTGCCGCTAACCTAAAGGTGTACGGTAGCGGATCTGAAGAACCACTTTCTGAATAGCTGATATCGGGTCCTATATTCTGCAGTGCACCAGCAAGAGAAACAAACTTAAAAGGTTTGTAGAGCACGCCGCTGTCAAAGGCATAAATAAGTCCAGTGCCGCCTTTATCAATTCCCAGGCCAGGCATTTTTACAAGTACCCATTCTGGCACAAGGTACGAATAGATGATTTTCCAACCTAAACCCAAGCCGAGTTTCGAGTTTAATTTAAAGCCGTAGTTGAACCCGATTGAGATGTCGAATGTTGTATATTCACCGAGGTGTGTTCCTTCTGGATCGACTACCTGGGTTTTACCCGTAGTCAAGTAGATTATATTGAAACCAAGGGTTCCAAACTTAAACGGTTTGGCAACGCCGATAAATTCATAGTACATATCAGATTGCAGGGCGGGTAACCAATTTGCGTGTTGGAGCGTTATCATGGTATTTTCGATAAAGGCAAGGCCTGCCTGATTATAATAACAAGCAGTTGGATCATCAGCGATTGCTGCAAATGAACCGGCTAATGCAGTAGGTCTTGCTCCAGGCCAAATCAGGAGAAAGACTGCGCCGGGACGTCGTTGACCGGTCAGCATGGTGCTAAAAAGAAGCACCAGCAAAAATATTTTGCGCATAAAAAAGCTCCCTAACACTTACAGATTATAGTTATCTATTTCTTAATGTCAAGGTGAAGGGGGGTATGAGGATATAGCTTATTGACACGATGTTCAATAAATATATACTCTTTCAATGAGAGAAAAAGGGAAAGTCTTCGAAATAACAGGTTCTGTCGCACGAATTAGTATTAAGCCGAGTGAAGCATGCAAAAGCTGTCCATGTTCCAGCGTTTGTCGGCCCGCTGGCAAAACTATGATCATGGAGGCAGGTAACAGGATCGGCGCAAAGATTGGCGATGAGGTTTTTGTGGAAACTTCAGCAAAGCAAAGTATGATTGCGCTCTTTTTTCTCTTCGTATTTCCAGTCCTGCTGGGTTTAATCGCTATGCTCATTACAACCCGGCATGGAGGGTGGTACATGGTTATATCAGGGCTTGTCGGGTTTGCTTTGGGCTTGGTATTTGCCAAGATCATGGATGCTTACTTTCGTAAGCGGGGTAAGTTGCTGCCAAATGTTGTAGAGATTGTAAAATCAGAAAATGCTTGACTTTATTGTAATTGTTGTTATAATTTTTCCTTGGAGGTTTAATGTTGACACTTATTTTACTACTGACAGCTAATATCGGGTTTGAACATTTGCTGGTTGATCCGATCGCGCATCGGGTCGGTATGGGCTATGCGCAGTTCGGGGATGGTTACAGTGTGAGCTATAATCCAGCCGGCTTAGCATATAACTACGGTTCATTTTATTCAACTTCATACCTGTCATATATTGGTGATACCCATTTTGGCTATTTGGGCTACGAAAAAAATCAGCTTGGTTTAGGTATTAAATATTTTTATGGTGGACAAATAAAAAAAACCGATGAGTGGGGTGCTGAACACGGTAGTTTCGGCGTTCATTTCATAGATCTTAATGTCGGTAAAGGCTTTCTATACAAAGATGTCGCAATTGGTGTATCAGTGAAGGCGGTATATGCCCGCATTGACACGCTGTATTCACTGGGCGCGGGTATTGATCTCGGTACGATCTACCTCTGGGAAGAACCCGATGTTCAAGTTGGCTTTGCCGTCAAGAACATCGGTTCAGGTGTGAAGCCATTTATTGAGACTATAGAAATGTTTCCTTATGAAGTCAATGTTGGTGGTGTGAAACGATTTACTGATGTATGGCTTGGACTGGATATTGTAAAACCAGCCTTGATGGATTTCGGCATTAGAGTCGGAGGAGGGTACTCAGTTGTGCCTAATCTTGAGTTGAAGGCATCATATAATACACTCCTTTCATCGATAAGAACCGAAAGTAGTGGTCTGGAGTTTCTTGCCGGACTGACGGCTGGCTTTTCACTAAGAACAAAAGCGCTCTGCATTGACTATACTTATTCCCCTTATTTTGATCTTGGGGGGTGTCATAGATTGTCTGTGAGCCTAGGAGGATAGATGTCAAAAATAAGTTTTGCGATAATTCCCTGCGTCCTAATTGTTCTTCTTTCAGTTTTCTTTTTCTTTAGTCCTAAGTTTCTGGCTTCGGAAACAACCGGCGGTGATACAGCTGTAAAAGAAGTGCTGATAAGAAGATTCATCGATGTTGGTAATTTGATAGCCCACGCTCCTTTTGTTGAAGATGCGATCATTATGGAAGAAGCTGGCAATCTGAACGAAATAATTACTCGCTTCCGTCGTGATGAACCAGAGTTGATATATATTCACTTCACCGATGCAAAAAACAAAGTCATCGCATCAAGTGACCCTAAAAGCATCGATAAAACCTATAGCTCAACCCTTCTCAAATCAGGTCCGAGTGTTGTGAAAAAGAACAACGGTCTATTTGAGGGTGGGTTCAGCATCAAAGTTAGCAAGACGCAAGTTGGCGCACTTTATTTTGGGGCTAAACCCGATGTTCCAGCGATCAAGGTGGCTGCAGATTCAAACCCGATTGTTCTCGCTGTTGGTATTGTGTTAGCGATTGCAGTCTTTATTATCATGTTCTCAATGCAACGGAATTTGGAGGCGAAGATAGTTGAGAATATCAACAAACGGCAAGAGGAGGTTTTCTCGCCCAAGATTGAATCGTTGAAAAAGGAACAGCAAAGTGCCCAGCAGGAATTCGATGAATTGCAAAGCAAAACAAACGAGGCAAAGAAATCTCTACAACAACTGCAAGATGACTACAATGCCAAAAAACGAGAGATTGAAGAAAACCCAGTCATGCAGTCTATTGAGAAACTGAAGGAGACTGAAGCGGCAATACTTAGTCGATTGGGAAAGCAAAAGGAAGAGGAACAAAGGTTAAATAAAGAGGTTTCCTTGTTATCACAAAAGCGAGAAGAGGTACACAGTGCCCTTGAGGCGGAGAAAAAAGAGGAACGCACCCTACACGAAAAACTGGATTTGATAAAGAGAAAAATTCTACATCTGGAGACACCCAAGAAATAATCTGCACACTGACTGCTGTGATAACAAAACAAACTCATTTGCCGGGTTAAATCTGCTGTAAGATGAAAAGTCAATACGTCGAAGGACTGGAATCAGGTCAAACCGTCAAAGAGGTTTTTGTTCTTTCCAGGAGATCGATCAAAGACAAAAAAGGCGGTGGGGCATACGCAGTCCTTGAATTTACTGACCGCAGCGGAAGTATTGAGGGTATTGCGTGGGATAATACAGTTGACGACATCAATGTACTTTCGGCGGGTGATTTTGTTTTTGTTGTTGGCAATGTAAATGAGTATAACGACCGTCTACAGATTGTTGTTAATTCAATAAAACGTGTTCCTGAAAACGAAACAGAACCTGAAGATTTTCTTCCCCAAGCAGATGAGGACATTAACCATGCCTTTGAAGAGATAGAAAGCTTTCGCAAGCAAGTTAAAGATACGCACCTTAGGCAGTTGCTGGATGCCTTCTTCGACGACAAGGAACTCATTGAAAAATTCAAGCGTGCGCCGGCCGCAAAACGGGTTCACCATGCCTATCTCGGTGGTCTGGTCGTTCACACCCGTAACGTCCTGAGGTTAGCGGATAAAATAAAAACTGTGTATGAAGCTCTGAACCGTGATTTATTAATCACCGCGGGTATCCTGCACGATATCGGCAAGGTCTATGAATACATTTATGCCCGAAGACTTGATTTCTCCACACCAGGAAGAATGTTGGGTCATATTGTCATAGGTTATGAGCTTGTTGCCGAAAGGATTAAGCAAATCCCTGATTTCCCCGGGTCTTTGAGACTCAGGTTGTTGCACATGATACTGTCACACCACGGAGAATACGAATGGGGGTCGCCTAAACAACCGAAGTTTTTAGAAGCACTAGTTCTGCACTTTATCGATAATCTGGATTCCAAGGCTGAAATCATGATGAGCGAAAGGAAGAAAAATAAAGGGATGGAAAAGGAGTGGAGTGATTACCACCCGTATCTAGAACGGGAAATCTATCTGCGTGAGGAGGATTAACATGGCGGCGAGATTTATGTTGGTTCGGATGCGCCTTTTATGAAAATCAAAGAGATAAAACTTTACGGTTTCAAATCATTCCCCGGCGAGACCAAAATTGTTCTCGACCGGGGCATAACGGCTTTTGTCGGACCCAATGGTAGTGGGAAATCGAACATCTTTGATGCGCTCAGATGGGTCTTTGGTGAGCAGTCCATGAAAGCTTTACGTTGTGAAAGAATAGAAGATTTGATTTACGTATCACCAGTTCCCAAAGACGATGCAAATTTCACTGAAATCTCCATTACTATCGATAATGAGGACTTTTTTCCGCAATTTGGCGGCGAGTTTGAGATCAAAAGGAAATTCTACCGTTCTGGCGAAAGTGAATTCTATTTGAACCGGGTTAGGTGTCGACTCCAGGATATCCAGGCATTATTTTTGAATTCTGGAACGCTTACCTATTCGTTTCTCGAGCTGTCAGAGATCGAGAAGATAATACACGGTAACACCAAGGAGATGTTTGATGATGTTTCCGGCATTCTCAAGTATCAAGAACGTAGAGAACAGACAAAACGACGACTCGAGTTGACCGAACAGGATCTTCTGCGGCTCGAAGATATCATACACGAGATGCAGCGGTCCCTGAGAAGTCTTAGGCGTCAGGTAAGACAGACCAGGCTTTACCAAGAACTAAAGGAAGAATACAAGGTCTTGACCCTATTCATGCTCAAGAACGATTTTGTGAGTAGCCTCGATGCATTAGCGAAGATTCAAGTACAGAAAGACAGTATCGAAACCCAGCGACAGTCTATTATACAAGAAATAAAACAACTGGAAGAAGAGAGAGAACAGCTTAAGGAAAAGATGGCGCAAGTTGAAACCACGAAGAAAGATACCCTTTTACACATTGCCGTAGTTGATAAAGCTCTTGAAGAATTGCTCATGAAGATCAACGATGAAGAAGAAGAAGCAAGGCTGATAACCCTTGCTAATGAACGAACCATAACCAGCATTAAAGAAAAAGGGGAGTCGTTGGTTAACGCTCGAAATCGGCTTGAAGAATATGGCCGTAAGAAAGTTGAGCTTGCCGATCAAATAGATCAGGTAAAAACCTCCATTCAGGCGCAGCAAGAACAATTGGAAGCTACGGACAGCAAGTATTTTTCTCTTGCTGAGGTACTTAAGGAAAAAGATAAATTGATCGCTGGCGGTCAGGCAGACGTCCAGGCGTACCGCAATCAGATCACAAAACTCCGTTTTGAAAAAGAAAATAAAGAGACGATACTAACGCGCATTAATGAAGAATACGATACCCATCAAATAGAAATCGATACGGCTCGGCGGTCAATGGAACAGTCGGAAGTGGAGTTGGATGCAGTTGTCAAGGAACAGGATGAGCTTGCTCAGCGATTAGAACAAGCCAATAGCGACTTGACGGGTAATGAAAAAAAGCTGGCTGAGCTGGAGACTGATTTGGTAAATAGACAGGATGGCTTGGCCGAATGCAAACTCATTGTCGACACATTGACCCATCGTCTCAAAGAAAAGAATAGTGTTAAAGAGATAAAAGAGAACTTTAAAAACAGAAACATGGGTCTGTTAAGGGATAATATAACTGTTACTTCAGGTTACGAATCAGTTATCGATATATGCCTTGGGGATATTCTGAATTACTATCTGATACATGATTACAAGGTTAGTGATTTCAGCAATATCCCTGAAGGACGTTTTGGTTTTATCGACGTGAAGGCAACGCACGAAGCAGAATCGTCCGTCGAGATAACTGAGGAATTTACTCCGGCTGCGCAATTTGTTGAGTTTAAGTCGTCACAGATGGTCCTCCAGAATTTACTCACTCGTTACTTCCTGGTCGACGATTTTAGCGAGGCGCATAAATTATCCAGCAAATATCATAATTGTGGTTTTGTAACTAGGGATGGAATACTCATTAAGAACGGTATGATAATCACTGAGCGGGGTGAGATCGGGTTCTTCAAAATCAGTCAGCGTCTTGAAGAACATAAAGGGAAGTTTGAAACCTTAAAGAATGAGATACTTTTTGTCAATGAAGAAAAGAAACGACTTATCGATGAACAAAAAGCGATAAAAAACCGAATAGATGAAGAAAAAAATCGGCTTTTCGCAATAAATGTCAAGAAATCTGAGCAATCAATGAAGCTAAAGGAGTTGAAACGCCATTTGGAGAAAGTGGGTAAAGAGTACGATAGTATTGGTAACGATAAAAGGGTTACAAGAGATGATATCAAGCAAATCTCCGGAAAAATCCAAGAGATTGAAGCAAAGATCAAGGAAGTGGAAGAACTAAGTAAGAAGATCGAAAATGAGCGGCAGAGTTTGCTAGAGAACAGCCGAGATATCGAACGTGATATCAAAGACAAGAATGTATTGCTGAACGAGAAGAAAATGGAAGCGGTTGTTCATAATGAACGTCTCAGCAGTATTGATACGGGTATTGAGCAACTCAAGTCTGAGATGACGACCGTAGAGAGCGAGATAGGTATGCTCAAGCAGGACAGAGGTGCCAAGAACCTTGATGAGGTCGAGCGCCAGATTGCTCTACTGAAAGAGGAGATGGAATCGAAGAAGAGCCAGAAGGCTGATATCGAGGCGTTGCTGCCTGAAAAATTTGCTGAAGACCTGACCCATCGACTCAACAAGATTTTTGATCAACTCGCGGAGAAGCAAAAAAGCCACGAAGAGATTCAGAATAGAATCATGCAGCTAAAATACGAATTATTTCAACTCAATTACAAAAAAGATGAAGTTTGGAAGAAAGGCGAAGAAGAATTCAGCGTCGATCTTCGAGACTACGTCCCTGAAGAAGATATCCCAAATACTGAAGCACGGCTCGTTGAAGTAAGAGGTAAATTGGAAAAGCTTGGCGAAGTAAACCCGCTCAGTCTGGAACTTTTTGAGAATGAGAAAAAAAGGCTTGATGAGTTTCTTGGTCAGCGTGATGATATAATCACTGCGAAGAGTAGCCTACTGCATTCGATTGACGAACTTGATACGCGCGCCCGGGAGCGTTTCGTTGCGATATTCGATGAAGTTAAGAAAGAATTTAATTTCGTTTTTTCAAAATTCTTTGAAGGTGGACAGGCAGATTTGGTGCTGAGTGATCCGAGTAATCCCTTGACGTCAAAGGTTGATATTGCAGTCCGTATGAAGGGCAAGCGGTTAAAAGTGATCAATCAACTTTCCGGAGGTGAACGGACTCTGCTGGCAGTAAGTCTGCTACTGGCTTTGTACCTTGTTAAACCCGCTCCTTTCTGCATCCTTGACGAGATTGATGCACCGCTTGACGACGCAAATGTGGTAAGGTTTAATAAGTTTCTGCGCGACCTTTCGCAAAGAACACAGGTGGTTATAATTACCCATAACCGCGCGACCATGGAGTATGCTGATTATCTCTACGGGTTGACCATGGAAAAACGTGGTCAAAGTAAGGTAATTACAGCAAAGCTTGCTGACCTCGAAAAACTAAATCTGGATGCTTAACAAGTTCAAACAGGCGTTAAGTAAAGCAAACCAGTTGTTTTCCCGCACTAAAGGCGCATCAACTAATGAAATTGAAGATATCTTGCTCAGAGCTGATGTCGGCATTAAGTACACAGATGAGATATTGCAACGAATAGGTGAAGATGGTGTTGACCTTGTTGAAGTCCTGAAAAAGGAGTTGGTCAATCTTCTTAGTATAGATGTCCCCAAAATCGATGTTGAGAAACCAGTAATCATCATGGTGAGCGGTGTGAACGGTTCTGGTAAAACGACGACCGTGGCAAAATTGGCAAACCTTTATCAGCGATCTGAGCGAGTAATCCTTGCGTGCGCTGATACTTATCGTGATGCAGCGAGCGAGCAACTGGAAATCTGGGCGCGTCGGGCAAATGTTGAGATCGTCACTTCACAAAAAGGGCAAGATGCTGCAGCCGTGGTCTTTGATACAATATCAAGAGCTCAGGCAAAGTCTATTGACAGAGTCCTGGTTGATACGGCTGGTCGGCTCCATACGAGAGCCGACCTGATGGCTGAATTGAGGAAGATAAGAAAGGTGATTACAAAATTCAGACCAGAAGGACCTGATTTGAATATTTTGACAATCGATGCTAATCTTGGTCAGAATTCAATACAGCAAGCCTGTATATTCACCGAGGAAATCGGCATTAACGGTTTAATCCTCACCAAGTTCGACGGCACTTCAAAAGGAGGTGCGATAATACCAATATGTAATGAACTAGATCTACCGGTTCTTTATCTCGGTATTGGCGAAGGTATCGACGATATTGTTGAGTTTGATCCAACGGCTTTTGTTGAAGCTTTGTTTGAGTAAAGCCTTTAGCTAATGGGAAAAGATGAACTTAAGAAGTTACGAGGTTAAGAAGTTCAGAGCCTCATATCTTCAAAACTTCGAAATACGCTGGGCGTAAACGCCTGCCTGTGCGTTCGCACCTGTCTGCCCTGTCTGCGTCGCCAACGCGACAGGCAGGCGTGCCAACGGCACAGGTAGACGCAGACAGGCCCTACTCCTAATTCTCGGTCAGCCTGTTATCACCCGAACAGCACAAGAAAAGAACCAATAAAGGCAAGGATAATTCCTATTGTGCGTTTTAGATTTATCGGTTCTTTCAAGAAAAAAGCCGCAAAAATAAAGATGAAAATGGTACTGGTTTGGTTCAATGCAGCGGCTATTGAGGCTTGCGTATATTTCATCCCTGCCAGCCAGACAAACATTGCCACATACGCACCGAAAAATGAGCCTGAAATCGTGTAGATCCAGCTATGGTGTGAGAAGAGTGAAGCGATGATTGTGCGTCGTACCGGATGAAAAATTAGAATGAGCACCAGAGCCATAACACCACCAAATAGGCGAATTTCTATCGCCCATAATAGAGGAGACTGTTCAAGCAGGGGCTTGATCATAACAATGCTCACCGCCATAGCGGCAAGCGCCAGTAGGCCGTAGAGGATCCCCTTAACCAGGTTTTTGCGGCTGATTCTTTCTCTTCCTGTTATGCCGGTTGCAATCATTATTGAAGATATAATCACGAGCGCACCTACTATCTGTAGCAAAGTGAGGCTTTCTTTCAACCAGATAATAGACAGTCCGATTATGAAAGGGCTGTACAGGCAATCGACAATCGCAGTCAGACCAGCCCCGAGCAAGTTCAGGCACTTAAAAAAAAGTGTATCGCCAATGCCTATACCGATTGCCCCACTGAGCAATAAAAGTATGTAGACATGCGCCGGAACTGGATGCAGTAATGTTTCACCAAAGAGCCATATAGTCGGGATAAATAGGACAACCGCCAATAAGTTCTTGAATGAGTTGAGCGCGATAGGGTGGACTGTTTCCCCACTTTTTTTGAACAGAATGACTGCAAATGCCCAAACTACAGCAGTAAGCAGGGCTAAACTTTCACCTAAATATGGGATGGCTACATCCATGAGCTATTATACTGAAAAGAAAATCACAAGTAAAGACAGGAGTGGTTCAGGAACTACACGCGCATTTTGTAGAATCCCTCAGCGAATTTGTAACCACCGAGTTTTCCATCATTAAGCGCGCGCTGTTTGATACGCTTTTGCCATTCAGGCAGCTGGCGTAATTGGCTTCTGTGTAGGCTTATGGCTTTGATTTTTTTATCAAAATTAGCCGTGATATCATTGATAAAAGTCGGTTTGTCAGAAGGTGTGAGGAGAAGTTCTCTTGGCCGGTGGATTCTCAGTCCAATTTCCTTGAGGAAAGGATAGAAATGCCAGTCGCGCGCAATCATTATCGCATCGATGACAACAAAACCAATTGCGCGGTGGTCAGGATGGAATTGCCTGCGCCATGGGTCGTGGGTGACAACGGTATAAGGTTTGATAGAGCGGATCAACGCCGCGAGTTCTAATCTCAGAGTTGGAGTAAATGCCATCTCGCCGTCTGGGTGGCGAAGGAAAATGACCCGGTGAACACCGAGGAACTTGGCGGCTGTCTTTGCTTCCTTTTCTCTATTACGGGCTATAGCCAGCGGTTCTGCATTCTTATCCCAGGTACCCTTTTCTCCGCAGGACGCGATGATATAGTGAACCCTGTCGCGTTCTGCCCATTGAGCAATAGTACCACCACAAGCAAGTTCAGGGTCGTCAGGGTGAGCCATTATGATGAGTCTATTCTTTGCTGATTTCTTCATAGATTTGATAATACCTTTCAGCGATACGTTGCCAGCTAAGCAAAAGAGCCTTTTTTCTACCAGTGGTACCCATTTTGTGGCGGAGTTTTTGGTTCTTGAGCAAATACTTGATTGCCCCTGCCAGATTCTGTTCATTTCTCTTGACGAGTACCCCGGCATTTCTGCCGACAGTTTCAGATAGACCGGTGTCATCAAAGCCGATGACTGGTCGCGCTGAAGCCATCGCTTCAAGACCAACGAGGCCAAAAGATTCATAATAAGATGGGATCACGATTATGCCTGCGTTGTTATAGTAGGTGGCAAGATGTTCATGTTTTACTCGGCCGACGAAATTGACCCTTAGGTTATGAGCATAAGACCTTAGATCTTCATAGATTTTTTCACCTTTAGAAGGTCCACCCACGATATTGAGGTTTACGCTGTTTTTTATTAATCTGAGCGACTCAATCAGAACATCCAGACCTTTGATTGGGTCTACTCGTCCGACAAAGAGAAGTGTCGAATGTCCGTTAGGGCTGGGTCTGAACCTATTTGTGTCAACGCCGTGGGGTACTGTGATAATACGTGCTTTTGGGAAGAATTGGTGTAGGTCAAAAGCTTCTCTATTTGTTGGCGACATCACAAGATCGCATTTCCTGATGATCTCATTCTCAATTGCAACCCTTGAATTATCCTGCAGGGAATTTTTAAACCGCTCAATAGTATGAAAACTGTGTACCCACGGAATATGCAGTTTTCTCTGGATGCGCATACCAATTATCCCAGATAGCCAATAGTGGGTGTGCAGGATATCATAATTGAGATTATGGTGTTGGTCGATGATCGCTTCAGCAAAATCGCGGAAATTACTCTGCTTGAGATAGATGACCTGGATGTTTTTCCCTAATTTCTTAATATTTTTATCACCGTAGACATAGATGTCAATTTCACACAATGTTGCCAGCTGCTTATAGAGGTTGGTGATGAGGATGTTCATACCACCTGATTTTCCTGAGCCAGCTGGCGCCAGGGGTGATGTATGGAACGAGACTACACAAATTCTCATCTCGTTAACCTTACCGTATATCTTTTTTCTGCACCAAAACGAAACTTGTATTCTTCATCTCCACGCAAGAAGTCATAGTGTCTTACGCCTTCGTCAATCGCCGCCATAATATCCATTCCGATGATGACAATGCCTGGTGAAAGCTGGAAGAAGTCTGGGTCGAAACCAGAATTGTACAGATAAATATGATTATTCATTTGAAATGAGAAAAGTGCGGCAATCGGCTTTGAATCTAAAAACGCGGTGCGCATTCTCAACCACTGATGCGCATCAAAGAAACCGGCAATAGCGGTAAAGAAATCGCGGATTTCTTCCTGGAGAAAATCCTTTTTGCCGGGGTCTGAGGCAGCCATGAGTTTGAAAAAAACATCAAGGTGTGCTGGTGCGACCGTTCTTATTTCAATTTCTGTTGCTTTTCTCAATTTGCGCCGGAGTTCATGACGCAATTTTGCCGAAAGACCGCTTAGATATCCTTCCCAGGTATTTGCAAGTGTGAGTATTGGACAGAGATATGCTTGTTCAATACTTACGTCACTAACCATGGTCGGGAATAATTTGCAGAGCGCGCTTTCTGCCTCAAGGGGAGAGATATCCAGGTGCAAATCATTGTTTGTAACAAACGTTCCCAGTTCTTCGATAATCTGTTGTTCATAACCAGGCAGAGAAATGATGCCGACGAGATCAGTAATCCTATTATCGACAAGAAACGACAGGGTTCGGTCCTTGACTATCCCAGGTATGATACCGATAGGTTTGGTTTTGTTCCAGCAAATCATCACCTCAGGGTCATCATGAAGAAGATGGCGACACATGGCGCTGAACCACTCATAGCTCACAAATGGTGATACATTTACAGCATTGGAAAAGACCTCATTCCAGATTGCTGAACATCGACTCACTTTTTCAAATTTCATGGCAGAAGCGCGATTGGACATCATTGTTTACCCGGTTATGATTCCACGATTTCCAGCCAAAAAGATTGTGAAAATTTATGTTCTCGTAGCAGCCAAATCCTGCTTGCTCAATCCCTCTGAGTGAAGTTGTATTGGTCGCGGTGGTAAAGATAAGTGCCCTTGTATAGAATCGGTCTTTGTAATACTGTGCAGCATGCGTAATCAGGGCAGGATATATGCGCCGGCCACGAAACTTTGTGAACGTATAGGCATCAAAAAAGTATACTTCTTTGGGACCGACTGTAAGGTTATCTTGTACTTCTCCTACCCAACATCGATCTGTCGCCGCAGATAGATATCCGATTGGCTTTGTCTGATGCCGGGCGACAAAGATAGTCTGTCCTGAGGCGAGACTCTCTGCGACGACGGCTTGAGGAGCGTTCTCCAGTTCAATAGGGTGGTCTAAGATGCTAATGTCAATAGCCAGCTTTGGATCGACCCTTTTTATTGAGTTACGCAGGTCACAAGTGTACAAGCTGAGCGATTCCTTTCTAATACAAAACGCGATACCTTGAAGACTGCTGATCTTCAATACAAACTCCGCTCCTGACCGATCGTTGTTCCTGGACCATGTCCTGGATAGACTTTTGTTTTATCAGGCAGGACCATAAGTCTCTCCTTGATACTTTTCAGAATTGCTTGTTGGTCGCCGCCACGGAAAGAGACGTTGCCGTGTCCACCGGGGAATAGCGTATCCCCGGAAAAAAGATCAGTGCCGATAAGAAAGCAACATCCACCAGGTGTGTGGCCGGGTGTATGGAGCACGGTAATTTGCTCGTCACCGAATTTAATTATCTGTCCATCTTGAAGCTTCAGGTCAAAACCATGTAGCCAGTCGAGAGGGTGGATCGCGGCTTTTGCGCCGGTTGCTTTTTTAACCTCGGTCAGTGCATCGACGTGGTCATAATGGCGGTGCGTGGCAAGGATGAGTTGAATTTCAATGCCCGATGCCGCGGCTATGATTCTATCAGGTTCAGCTCCAGGATCGATGATTATCCCGATACCAACGGACTTTAATACGTAGCAATTGCTTTCTAATTCTCCAACAACCAGACGTTCGAAAACCATGCGTTTATTATATCGTAATTTTGTGGAAATGTCAACGCCTACACCTGTTTGTTGCTATGAAAGATGGACAAAGCCTACGATTGTCGCGTTGTTATTTTATTGTTTCGTTAATTGACAAAATGATAAAATGAATATGGGATTTATTAAGGTGGGGTTAAGCCAACTTTGTCCATCAAGAATGCCCAGACTTCGGCTTGTTGTTCAATTGATTCAGTGATTGTTGTCCCGCCACCATGTCCGGATTTTCTTCGAACGAGCAAAAGGATTGGTTCACCTGAAGGGTTTGCTTCTTGCATACGCGCAGCCATTTTCATGGCATGCAGCGGATAGCACCGAGCATCATTTTCACTGCCGACAAAAAGCATTGCCGGGTAGGCAGTTCCATCGATTACATTATGATAAGGAGAGTATTCATGCAAGTACTTGAATTGTTCGGGATCCTCGGCACTGCCGTATTCTTCAGCCCAGATATTTGCATAGCCAAACTTGTGATATCGGAGCATGTCAAGCAAAGGTACTGCACAGTACACGATCTTGAAGAGTTCTGGTCTCTGGACCACGACGGCGCCCACGAGCAATCCTCCATTGCTGCCGCCGCCAATAGCCAGCTTATCGCGCTGGGTGTACTTATTTTCAATAAGCCATTCAGCCGCCGCCATGAAATCATCGAACACATTTTGTTTCTTGTCGAGCATGCCAGCTTCGTGCCATTCTTTACCGTACTCACCGCCGCCGCGCAGGTTGGGTATTGCGACCATACCGCCGGATTCAAGCCATAGGGCATAGATAGTTGAAAAATAAGGTTCCATTGGCACATTGAAACCACCATATCCAGTAAGGTACGTAGGATTTGTGCCGTCTCTTACGATATCTTTACGGTGGATGAGGAACATAGAGACCCTGGTGCCATCCTTTGATTCATACCACACCTGTTCAGTCGTGTAACTTGATACATCGATCTCAATAGGCGGTCGGTGAAAGATCTCCAATTCGTCCTTATCAATATCGTATTGGAAAGTGGTTCGCGGATAAGTAAATGATGAAAACTGCACCTAGATATCAGAGGTTGACCAATACCCCCATACCCGTGCGCTTCCCAAAGTGGGCAGCGGAATCTCTTTTAGATATTCACCATCTATTGAATAGATTTTAATCACTGTATGGGCATTATGCGTGTATACTGCAAAAAGATGACCGGCAATGCCGGCAATATATAAGAGGTTGTCATCGGCTTCAGGGATTAGTACTTTCCATTCTTCTCTGTTTGGTTTGTCCACATCAACCTGAATTGTCAGGTAGCCAGGCAACACCGCTTTGGCGCCAGCCACGGAGTGAATCAGAAAGGATTTTTTGACTCGCGACCTCCATTACCTTTATAATAATCTGTTCATTGCCAGCTTCAGCAGTTCCAAAAGCCAGGTATTTCCCGTCGCGTGAGGGCTGGACGAGGTTCAGTGTTCTTGGTCCCCACTCATTTGGGTTCAACAGAAGGATTGCCGGAGCAGATTCGTGGTCTCTATAATAGTATGCCCAGCGTTCCCATTCTTTCTTGGTTGCCCAAAAGAAGAGTCGGTCACTACCGAGTACTTTTTGAGGGGTTCGTTCATCATCATAACGCCATAAGGAAGTGTAGCGTTCAACCAGCCACTTGCGTTGGGGTAATTTGTCTATTATAGACCGTGTTATATTCTCCTGTTTTTGTAACCATGTTTGCACACGAGGTTCTTCACTGCTTTCGAGCCAGCGATAATTGTCAAAAATTACGGTGCCGTGAAGTGTATCAGCGACGGCTGTTTTTTCTATCGTAGGATAGTGGAAAGACTGGTACTTCAGCGTGCAGGTCACAAGACCCATCAGCACGCATAGATAGGATATGTTGTTTCTTATAAAATCAATTTGTTGTTGCCACACTAACATCGTCAAATAGCGTATATGTTTTGCAGAGTTTTATAAAGGTTGCCAGCAAGGAAATTATCACCTCTTTTTTGATCTCGTAACGGATATCTGCATAGTCTGCATCTACTTTTGAGAGTATTGAAGTCAGAATATCAAACATTGTGTTCCATTTTTCTGGAAAGTAGAGGAATTATATTGAAATCGGCAGCAAAATCAAGTTCTCCTTCATTTGATGATATTACCAAGCAGAGATGTTAATAGTTATTATTAAACGACCATAATATCGGGCGTGTTATTTCTTACGTTTTTTCTTGCCTTTTTTCTCTTTGGTTTTCTTTTTTGCCTTTCTTTCCTGTTTTATTTTCTTTGCTTTCTTTTTAGCCACCTTCTTTTTAGATACTTTCTTTTCTTTTTTCTCTTTCTTAGCGGCGGCTTGCGTATCTTTCTCTTTTACCTTCTTCTCTTTCGGCTTCTTCTCTTTCTTCGCCTTTTTCTTGGTTTGGGCTTCTACTAGATGACGTCGTTCGATCAGTTTTCTTCTCATGGTAATTGTATCCGGGTTACTTTGTTCGACTAGTTCAAGGATCGCCATTTCCGCACCATCGCCGAGTCTTGGTCCGAGTCGGTAGATTCTCGTGTAGCCTCCGTGACGCTCGCTAAACCTTGGGCCGATTTCGTCACAGATAATCTTAACGAGTTTATGGTCTTGAATCTGACGATAGATGCGTCGGTGGGCGGCAAGGTCATTGCGTTTGGCGAATTCTATCAAGTGTTCAGCCATTTTCTTTGCTTCTTTTGCTTTTGGCAAGGTTGTTCTAATTTTTTCTAAAATGAACAGAGAGCGACATAGGTTTCGCAGCAAGGCAATGCGATGTTCCTTTTTTCTACCCAATTTCTTTACTCGATCACCATGTCTCATATTCGCTCACCTCGAAAATATTGTTTTTGCCCTCTTCTGTCTTGTCTGGGCCTTCTTCATTTATATGTCTTCTTTCAAGTATTTATCCACATCCATTTCAAGGTGTAGCCCTTCCTTGGACAGATTCTTTTCTAATTCCTTGAGCGATTTTCGTCCAAAGTTCTCATAGGTCAGCAATTCTTTCCCGCTCTTTTTGACAAGGTCGCCAATTGTCTGAATGTTTTCGTTCTTAAGGCAGTTAGATGCTCGGACTGATATCTCGAGCTCATCGATACTCCTCTTCAGTATTTCCCGGATGCGGCGATGTTCAGCATTGAGCTGCTCTTTTGATGTGAACTGTGGTTCGACTCCGAGGCTGGTGATAAAAGACAGGTGGTATTTGAGGAGACTTGATGCTTCAACAATTGCTTCAACTGGAGTTAGACTGCCATCAGTTTTGAGTTCGAGCGAGAGATGATCATAATCAGTCTTGGTGCCGACGCGCGTATTCTTTATGTTGAAATTGACTGACAAGATAGGTGTGAATATGGCATCGATGAATATTGTTCCAATTGGTGCCTCAGTAAGTTTGAAAGCATCTGCCGGAACATACCCGCGGCCAGCTTCGACAGTCATTTCCATGGGGAGGTTCACCTTGGTTTCAGTTACCGTCAATATTTTTTGTTTTGGTGTCATTATTACTAAATCAGGATTTTTTTCGATGTTCTCAGCAGTATATTCTTTTTTTCCTTTGACTTTTAAATATAGGGTGCTGGGACCATCAGTCAATAATTTCACTCTGATACGTTTCAAGTTCAGGATAACTGCTACAATATCTTCGTAGACACCAGGGATTGTGGAAAATTCTTGCAAGATGTCACCAATCCTCACTCTAGTTATCGCCGCCCCTTGAATTGATGACAATAATATTCTCCTTAGGGCATTGCCAAGAGTTATCCCGAAACCGCGTTCCAGGGGCGATAAAATGAAACGACCAAACGTGTCATTTGTGAGTTTTTTGTCAACTTCAATACTTTTTGGCATAACAAATGGTTTTAAGGCCATAGTACCCCTTTATTTAGAATATAATTCAACTATCAAATTTTCTTGAATTGGCATTAGGATGTCTTCGCGTTTGGGTGAGCGTACTATTGTACCAGTGATTTTTTCCTTATTCAGCTTGAGCCAACTAACAATCTTTTCTGGATCGCGTTCCTCAAGTGCTTTCTTGACAAGCGGATTTTTCTTTTGTGCGTCGACAAGTTTAATAACTTGATCCACCTTTACCATATACGAAGGGATGTTCATTTTTTTGTCGTTGACCAAAATATGACCATGTCTAACCAGTTGTCTTGCGTGGGTTCTGGAAGACGCTATGCCAAGTTGGTAAACGACGTTATCTAGTCGTTTTTCCAGAGCGATCAGAAGGTTCTCGCCAGGGTTGCCGGCTTTTCTTGTTGCATCGTTAAAGATTTTCCTGAACTGCCTTTCAAGGATTCCATAGATCGACTTAACTTTCTGTTTTTCTCTAAGCTGAATAGCATAGCTCGTTAGTTTTCGTCTGCCAACTTTACCGTGACTGCCAGGCGGATAGCCCCGGCGCGTAAACGCGCATTTGTCAGTGTAACAACGACTTCCGCGCAAGAACAGCTTTTCGCTTTCGCGGCGACAGATTTTGCATTTTGCCCCGATATAACGTGCCACTTTTACACCCTCCTTCGTCTTGGTGGTCGGCAACCATTGTGCGGCAAAGGAGTAACATCTTTGATTGCGGTGATTATTAAGCCGACAGTCTGGAGTGTTCTGATCGCTGCTTCACGACCTGGCCCTGGACCCTTTATTCTCAATTCGATCCGTTTAACACCGAGCGTTAATGCTTCTCTTGCTACGCGGTCAGCACATTGCTGGGCAGCATATGCAGTACCCTTCTTAGTACCTTTAAAACCTATCTTCCCTCCTGAAGACCAACATAGAACATTACCCTTGCTGTCACATATCGATACGATGGTATTATTAAATGAAGCGAAAATATTGGCAATTCCGATTTGCTCGGTGCCAACAGCCTTCTTACGCTTGGATATTTTAGGTCTTACGCCGCGCGTTCTCCTTGGCTTTGGCTTCCTCATTACTTCTTACCTCCTGGCCCTGCTTTACGTGCCACGGTTTTCTTTCTACCTTTTCTGGTACGTGCATTCGTCCGCGTACGCTGTCCTCTTGTTGGTAACCCAACCTTATGTCTTGACCCACGATAGCTTCCAATATCAATAAGCCGTTTAACATCAACAGCGATCTCTGCGCGCAGAGCTCCTTCTACCTTGTATTCTGCTTCAATTAGCTTTCTTATTCTCATGATATCCTCATCGCTCAAGTCTCTGATTTTCTTGACTGGATCAATGCCGATTGTATGGACAATCTTGTGTGCAGTGTGAAGACCAATGCCATAGATTGCGGTAAGTCCATATTCAACCTTTTTATTTGGTGGTAAATCAACACCTGAAATTCTAGCCATAAACCTCCTTACAAACCAGATACTAGATACAAGATACTAGATTCTAGTTCGATATTATTTATGTCAATTACTAATATCTAACATCTGTCTTTACCCCTGCCGTTGTTTATGTCGCGGGTTTTTGCAAATGACCATAACAACGCCTTTGCGCTTGATGATCCGACAGGAAATGCACCGTTTCTTAACCGACGTCTTAACTTTCAAAATTCCTCCTTAATTTAAACAATATTATACACAATTCTACGGAAAAATCAAGTGTTTTTGCATTAGTAAACCTTCTAAGCAATAAGTCTTCGTAGTTTTCTTATGCCTTCTATTAACCATTTTAAACCTTCTGATTACTTGTATCTCCAGACAATACGACCACGTGAAAGGTCGTAAGGTGTCAGTTCGAGCAATACTCTGTCGCCCGGAAGGATTTTTATGTAACTCATCCTCATTTTACCAGAGACATGAGCGAGTACCTTATGACCGTTGTCTAGCTCAACGCGAAACATTGCGTTGGGAAGAGTCTCGAGTATCGTGCCTTCTGTCTGGATTAAGTCTTTTCGTGACATAGTTTAATTTTCCACAACTCTTGTTAAATTAATATTCCCCTTTTCTAAGATCGCAATAGTATCCTCAAAATGACAGGATAGTGAACCGTCGCGTGTTGATATTGTCCAGCCATTGGATTCAGTTTTAACTTGGTAATCCCCTCTATTCACCATCGGTTCAATTGCTATAACCATTCCGGTAGAGAGCACTGGGTTTGGTCCGCTGGCTACAAAATTTGGAATGACTGGTTCTTCGTGCAGGACCTGACCAACACCATGGCCGGTTAATTCTCTAACAACACTGAAACCATTGGTTTCGACGATTGTTTGGACACGGCGCGAGATGTCTGATATCCTATTCCCTTTTTTTGCAGCTTTTATACCTTCTCGCAACGCTTGCTTGGTGACCTCTATCAGTACTCTTGCGTCTTTCGATATCTTACCGACAGCAAAAGTCCTTGCTGCATCAGCGATATAACCGTGGTATTTGACTCCGACATCGATCTTAATGAGGTCACCACTTGCAATCTTGTGCTCATCTGGTATACCGTGGACAACTTCGTTATTCAAAGAAATACAGCAACTTTTTGGGAAACCACGATAGTTAAGAAAAGCAGGCGACGCGCCGCGATCATTGATTGCGGTATCAACATAATCGTTTAATTCTATTGTTTTCATTCCGACCAAGTCCATTTTTGAAATCTCTGAGAAGATGCCGAAAATAATATTGCCGGCGACGGCAATTTTTTTGATTGCCTCTTCATCCTTAATCGGTATGGCCATTAATAATATTGGAGATTTTCTTAAACACTTCGTCTTGAGAGCCAGTTGCTTCTACGCGCTCATAGATGCGATGTGATTTATAGTAATCAACGAGTGGTCGAGTTTCTTTTTCATAGACATCTAACCTCTTACGGATAACCCTTTCGTCATCATCGTTCCTCTTTACGAGAGCGGTTTTGCAGATGTCGCAAACTTGTTCCTGACGGGGTGGGTTTGTTACGTAATTGTATATCTTATTACACTGGGGACAGTATCTTCTGTTCCTCAGACGTTCGATTATCTCAGCTTTATCAAGGTGCATTTCAATCGCTACCTTTAATGACAAGAGGAGACGCTTTAAGTCTTTGGTCAGGGTTTGAGCCTGGTTTAAGTTCCGTGGGAATCCATCGAATAAGATGTGGTCTGCCTTGTGTTTCTCAATAAATTGACTGGCGAGTGCAGAAATGATATTGTCCGGCACTAATGCACCATGATTCAAGTAGTCAGCGATTTCGTTGCCCAGGTTGCTTTTTGAAGCAACTTCCTCACGGAGCATATCGCCAGTGGAAAATTTTATGAATTTGTCGCGTTTGGACAAAAGATCTGCTTGGGTTCCTTTGCCTACGCCAGGGGGGCCGAATAACAAAACCATCATCTTCTACCCCTGATTTTGCCCTTTTTCATGAACCCTTCATAATGGTACATCATTAATTGTGATTCGATTTGCTGGAGTGTATCGAGTGCGACACCAACAATAATAATCAGAGTCGTACCACCAAAGTAGAAAGGGACATTGATAAAATTTATTAAATACCAGGGTACTAAGGCAACAAAGGCAAGAAAGAAAGCACCCGGCAGAGTGATCCTTGACAGCACGTCATCGATATAATTGGCGGTTCTTGGTCCTGGTCTTATTCCAGGGATAAAGCCACCGTAACGTTTCATGTTGTCAGCCATTTCTACGGGGTTGAAGACAATGGATGTATAGAAAAAGGTGAAGAATACGATTAGCGAGAAGAAAAGGATGTCATACCCCCAGAAGCCTGGTCTAAACATCTCAAGGATGTTTTTTAATGCTGGTAGAAAAGCCCCAATTGTACTTGGGAACATGACCAGAGATTGCGCGAAGATTATTGGAATGACACCAGCTGTATTAACCCGTAAAGGTAAGAAAGTAGACTGACCGCCATACATTTTACGACCAACAATGCGCTTTGGATACTGGACTGGAATGCGGCGTGCGGCTTGGGTCATGATGACCACGCCGGCGACAATAGCAATCATGACTACTATCATCACGAACACGTTGATAATTGATAGACCCTGGGTAAGAACCCGTTGTACGGTCTGTAAGAAGTAACCAGGGTATTCTTCAAGGCAGCCGACAAAAATCAGGAAAGAAATCCCATTACCGATACCTTTTTCTGTAATTTGTTCACCCAGCCACATAGCAAATACCGCGCCGCAGGTTAGGGTTAGCATGGCAGTTATCCGGAACCCCCATCCTGGATCATAGACTATCGCCATGGGACCAGCCGTGCTCGTAAATTTCTGGGCCTCAAGAAAGATGGAGATACCGATTGCCTGGAATGCTGCCAACGCGACCGTAAGATACCTGGTGTACTGAGTTATTTTCCTACGTCCGGCTTGGTCGCGCTGTAACCGCTCAATCTGTGGGAACACTGAGCCCAGCAGCTGGAAAATAATTGAAGCTGATATATAGGGCATAACCCCGAGGAAAAGAATGGCTGACCGTGATAGGGCACCGCCGACAAAGATATCGTACATGCCGAATATAGACCCTTGCTGTTTCAATTGAGCCATGAGCAAACCAAGTGCCTGGGCGTTGATGCCAGGTAAAGGGATATGGCCACCGAGCCGGTACACAGCAAGAGCAAAGAGCGTGAACCCCAATTTTTTCTTCAGGTCAGGTACTTTAAAGATATTCTGAAATGTTGATATCATGATATTTTCTCTATCTTACCTTTGGCTTTTAGAATTTTTTCCTCGGCGGTTTTTGAGAATTTGTGGGCTTTAACAGAAAGTGGTTTAGAAAGCTCACCTTGACCGAGTATCTTGAGCAATTTTCCACCTTTGATATAGCCCTTTTCTTTGAGATACTCCGGCGACACTTCAGCGCCAGCGTCTAATCTGTTTAATAGCTCAACGTTCACTATCTCATAATGCTTCTTGAATATATTGGTAAACCCTCGTTTCGGGATCCTCCGCGTAATCGGCATCTGACCACCTTCATAGCCGAACTTCACACGATACCCGGATCTTGATTGATCGCCTTTCGCTCCCTTGGTTGAGGTTTTACCGTGTCCAGAACCTGGTCCGTGACCAACGCGTTTGGATTTCTTTATGGCACCTTTTGCCGGTTTCAATTCATTTAATTTCATCTTTTGTTATCTCATGAACTTCGACGAGGTAAGAGACTTTATCGATCATGCCGCGTACTGATTTATTATCTGGAAACACTCTTGATTTTCCGATTTTCGTAAGACCGAGTGCTTTCAGGGTTAATTTGTGTTTTCTAATCTTTTTTATTAGGCTCTTCTTCAGTATCACCTTTATTTTCTTCATGTTTTTTCCTTATGAAATATTCAACCGGTTTGTTGCGCATTTCAGCCACAACAGCAACCGGTCGGACTGACTTCAATGCATCGATTGTGGCCCAAGCAAGGTTCGTGGGGTTATTTGAGCCGAGCGACTTAGTCAGAATATTCTTAATGCCCACTGCTTCGCATACTGCTCGTACCGGACTTGAAGCAATGATACCGGTCCCAGTCATGGCAGGCTTCAGTAACACATGGCTGGCGGAGAATTTCCCTTTGACTGTATGGAGTATTGTGCCGCCAGAGACATCAACTTTCACCATGTTTTTCCTTGCAATGACGGTTGCTTTTTTGATTGCGTCGGCAACCGCGGCTGATTTTGCATGTCCAACACCGATGCCTCCAGCGCTATCACCGACCACCACGCATGCGTACAGCTTCAGTCTTTTACCGCCCTTGACGACCTTGATAACTCTTTTCAACTCAATGACTTTCTCAATGTATATATCAGAATTATTTAACACGCAACCTCCTCTAAAATTTCAAGCCGGCTTTTCTGGCTCCTTCGGCTATCGCTTTGACACGACCATGATATTTATATCCTGCGCGATCAAAAGTTACTTTTTTAATACCCCGTTCTATAACCAGCTTACCAATTTTCTTACCTATTTCTAGGGCCACCTCGATTTTTTTCTTCTTATTGAGGCTTTTGTTACCTAAAGAGGAAGTGCTGAGGACTACCTTTTGTTGACTGTCGTCAATAACCATTGCAGAGATGTGCCGGTTGCTCCGAAAGACGCAGAGCCTTGGTCGTTCCTTAGTGCCGAAAATCTTCTTGCGAATTCTCTTATGGCGTCTTTCTCGACCGGCTAATTTCATATTCGCAACTCCTTAGGCCTGTGCAACCGCACGTTTGCCGACCTTTTTCCTGATGAACTCTTTGGCATATCGCACACCCTTGTGTTTGTAGGGGTCTGGTTTTCTCGTTTTTTTTATTTCCGCCGCAACATCACCGACAAGTTGTTTACTTATCCCTTTTATTGTTATGTAAGTAAGGTCTCCTTTTTCTGCACTCTTGATAACTTTTAGCTCGCACTTGATTTGCTTGGGCAAGGTAACGGTTTTTGGTTTTGAGTAACCTAAGAAAAGTTGCAGGTTTGAGCCACCCAGCTGAGCGCGATAACCAGTTCCTTGAATGATAAGTGTCTTCTCGAATTCTTTGACAACACCGTTTACCATATTCCTTATCAATGATCTCGTGGTTCCTTGCTGGGATGATGATTCTTTACTGTTTTCCCTGTTTTTAATGAAAATTTCGTTATCTTTTATGTCTACAATAACCTTTGAACTTATGTTCATCTCCAAACTGCCGAGCGGACCCTGTACTTTAAATAGGGAATTTGATAAGTTTACCTTCACCTTATCAGGTATCGCAACTGGACTGAAACGCTGTTTCGCCATCTTATCCTCCTGCGGGTTGATGCAAACGGATTTTGGCAGATGCAAACGGATATTTATCAGTAAACATACGTTATTACTTCTCCACCAATTTGCTTGCGCCGGGCTTCTCGGTCACTAAGAATGCCTTCTGATGTAGTCAGAATTGCTGTGCCTAAGCCACCCAAGACATAGGGGATTTCCGATTTCGGAACATACACGCGACGAGAACATTTTGATATGCGTTCGAGATTTCTTATTACCGACTCACCATTCTTCGCATACTTTAACATGATGGTGATTTTCTTTTTCTTGGAGTCCAGCGTGAAATTATTAATGAAGCCATCTTCAAGCAAGACCCTTAAAATCTCAGTCTTCAGCCGCGAGAAAGGAACAGTTACTTCAATCTTATGCGCTCGACATCCATTACGTATGATCGTTAACATGTCAGCAATTGGGTCCATTGGATCTCCTTAGATTACTTTTCATTTTATTCATAGACTGTTATTTTAGCCAAATATCAAGAAATGTCAAGTACCGATTGCCTTAAAACGAATCTCACTGATCCGCCTTCTCTTAGCCCTATTCTTTGATGCCATATTGACAAGGCTTTGCGTTATTGTATAATAGTATACTATGAAGCAGAAAAGAACCCAGGGCATGGCCGTGATTACTCTTTTGATTTCTCTCGTAATTGCAGCGATTATTGTTTATGTGGCGATAACCCTATACACTGGTGGAACTGACCAGACCATCAAGACACCTATTGAAAGAGGGAAAGGCGTACAGTGTCTTTCTCAAATTCGACGCATTGAGACCTCGCTGCAAATATATCGGATCGACCATGGGCAATACCCATCGAGTCTCGATGGCTTGGAAGATCTTTCAAAAGACGAGTTCTTTTGTCCAGTAACTGGCAGCCCGTATCAATATGATCCAGTGACTGGTCAGGTAACTTGCCCAGACCATAATAGATAAATCGCAAATTGCAATAGCCAAATACCCAATAAATTACAAATCTATAAATTTCCAATCTTAAATCCAGCATCTTTGCACATTGAACATCATAATATCCCTGAGGTTTACCCACATTCTTGAAATTCATTATGATTATTACCGTTCGAGTGTGCCCGGTGAAATAATTTTCACTTATTTCGCAGGGCAAGTCGAGAACTTCCTTATAATTATTTAAGGTACTTCTCGATGCCCCCGCACTTTTGCAAAAGTGCGGGGTTACTCGAAGGATAAAAGAGAAAAGAAGGGTGCTGTATCTCTTAAATTATTACCGAGAACATGAAATGTGGGTAAACCTCAAATATCCTTCTTGACATATGACAATATTTAGATATAATCATATATGGAAAAAGATATTCTTGAAATTGAGGCAGGGGTCTTCAATGCCCTGGCGCACCCGATGCGTCTCATGATATTAGAGAAATTGCGCGACGGTGCGTGTTGTGTATGCAAAATAATTCCTTATGTTGGTGGTGAACAGTCTAACGTGTCTCATCACTTGGCGATATTGAGAAATGCTAGTATTGTGCGCAGTGAAAAACATGGTTTAGAAGTCTGGTATGAGGTTGTCAACCCCCGGATTTTCAAGCTGATTGACATTGTCGATGACTGTATTGTTGAGAACCTAAGCAAGAGCAAAGACATCTTGCGGATCTTAGCAAAAGAAAGAAAGTAGTACGCGAGAGAAGACAATAAGGAGAATGGATGAAAGATAGAATAAAGCTGATTCTTTTCATCGTTGTTTTTTTAGTGCTTTACTTTGTGCCCTTGCACGGCGTCAGGATAATGGGTGCGATCCTCGAAGCATTTTTCATGGTGCAGGAATATGCGCGGGAGCATGTTCTATTCTGCTTGATCCCGGCATTTTTTATTGCCGGCGGGATCAGTATTTTCATAACAAAAGAGGCAGTCATAAAATATTTTGGTCCCAAGGCGAAGAAAGTCATTGCCTATGGTGTGGCATCAGTTTCCGGTACGATTCTGGCAGTCTGCTCCTGCACAGTATTACCAATGTTTGCAGGTATCTATACGCGGGGTGCAGGCATTGGTCCTGCTACAGCATTTCTTTATGCTGGTCCAGCAATAAACGTTTTGGCGATTATTCTTACTGCTCGAATTCTCGGTTTTGAACTGGGTATTGCCCGTGCTGTGGGCGCAGTTGGTTTTTCCATAGTTATCGGTGTATTGATGGCAACTATTTATAAAGAGAAAAAGACAGAGACCGATGATTTTCTTATACCAGATGAGGCAAAGAGTAAATCCCGGTCCCTTGTACAGAATGGCTTGTATTTTTTGGTTTTGATTTTGATACTTATTTTTGCTGCCTGGGCAAAACCAAAAGACCCAGTTGGCTTATGGAACACAATATATGGCATAAAATGGTTCATAACTGCAGTGATGCTTATCATTCTGTTTGTCATGCTTTTCAAATGGTTCAAAAAAGAAGAAAGACAAGAGTGGGTTTTATCGACGTGGATTTTTGCCAAACAGATTTTGCCGTTACTCTTTGCCGGTGTTCTGGTTGCTGGGTTTCTGCTGGGCAGGCCCAATACTGATTTAGGTATCATTCCTTCAAACGTCGTGGCAAGACTCGTTGGCGGCAATACTATTTGGGCAAATTTCTTTGCTGCAATCTCTGGAGCATTCATGTATTTTGCCACTTTGACTGAGCTTCCAATCCTCCAGGGACTGATTGGCAGCGGTATGGGTAAAGGACCGGCTCTGGCATTGCTGTTAGCAGGTCCAGCGGTAAGTCTGCCAAGCATGCTGGTAATCCGCAGCGTCATCGGGAATAAGAAGACACTGACTTATATTCTTCTGGTTGTCGTGTTGTCGACCTTTGTCGGCTGGATCTACGGATTTTTGTTCTAAAGAAAAAATGAAGACGGATGGGAGCGGATTCAGACAGATAATAATAGACGTGGGTAGATATCAATGTATATCTACTTTAATCTGTCTGCATCCAACTTTTTGTTAGAAAAAGTGGGGGTAGGTATGGAAACAAAAGGAAGTAGCAAAGGGCTTGGCATCTGGGAAAAATATTTAACCTTATGGGTATTTTTATGTATAATTATTGGCATTGGACTGGGCAGGCTATTCCCCGGGTTCAGTGTAACCTTGAGCAAATTAGAGGTAGCCAATGTATCAATACCAATAGCGGTCTGCCTTTTCTGGATGATTTATCCGATTATGGTTCAGATAGATTTTCGCAGGGTGGCAATTGCCAGCAGAACACCCAAACCCATAGCTGCAACACTGATTGCCAACTGGGGGATCAAGCCCTTTACCATGGCATTCTTCGCCTGGCTTTTTCTTGGTGTTGTTTTCAAGGGGCTTATACCTGAAGAGACTGCTTTACAGTATCGTGCTGGTATGATACTGCTCGGTGTTGCTCCTTGTACTGCAATGGTGTTAATGTGGAGTTATCTTGCAAAAGGCAATATGGCGCATACCCTGGTCATGTGCGCAGTCAATTCTCTCACCATGGTTTTCTTGTATGCGCCGATGGCAGGTTTGCTTTTAGGTATTTCCGGCATTTCGATACCATGGGCAACAATTGCCTTTTCAGTATTGATTTACATCTGTATCCCTTTAGCTGCTGGCTACTTTACGCGTACAATAAGCATAAAAAGAAAAGGGCTTGGTTGGTTCAATGAGCGCATTGTTGCACCTTTGAAAATCGTGGCGGTTATTGCGTTATTAGCGACTTTGGTTCTTGTCTTCATACTACAGGGCTATGTCATTGTAAACTTGCCTGGTGCAATTGGCATGATAGCAATTGGCATATTTGCCAACATCATATTGGTGTTTACATTGTCCTATGTAGTGGCAAGAATACTTGGTCTTGGTTATGAGGATGCGGCACCTACGGCAATTATTGCGGGTAGCAATCACTTTGAGGTTGCCATTGCTGTTGCAACTACACTTTTCGGCGTGAAATCGGGTGCAGCATTAGCAACGGTGGTTGGTGTTTTGACTGAAGTGCCGATTATGTTATTTCTGGTCTGGCTCTGCAAAAAGACCAAGGTTTTTTTTAGAGCTTAAGAGGACAGCACAGAAAACAGAAGGAAAGATAAAATAGTCAAACAATCAGAAAAAGGAGAACGATAATGAAGAAAAATCAAAGCGCTCTATTTTATAGAATTGGCATTGTTGTACTATTGGTAGTGGTAGTTGTGATTGTGATAGCGTTGAAGTCAGGAAGTGTAGGGAAAGAGGCAACTGAGAGTTCAGGAAAAACTGAAGATTCACTTGCATGGCTTGGCCTGGAAAAGGAGACCATTGCAGCCGAGAGCCTGGTTACTGAGCTAAAACCAGTTGATAGTCTTCCCGTAAAGAAGGTCGAGACCGTAAAAAGCAAGTCCCCCTTGAACGAAGATGTATTGGCGGTTGTTAATGAAGAAGAAATTACGCTCGAAATATTCAATCAACAATATGACGCGCTGCCACCCAATTTTAAGGAATATTTCAAAGACGATAAAGCAGGATTTCTTGAAGAACTTGTCACCAGGCAATTATTACTCCATGCGGCAAGGCAAGAGAATATCAAGGAGCAGTCCGAGTACAAAACAGCTGTTGCTCAAAATCCTGGCCAGGAAGAGCAAGTTGTGATCAATCTACTACTCAAGAATATCGTTGCTGATGTCTCAATTGGTGAACAAGAATTGAAGGATTTTTTTGAACAGTATAAAGACCAACTTCCAAACAAAGACTATAAGGCAATCAAGGAGCAGTTGCGTCCAATGGCGTTGGAGGAGAAGCAGCGGCTGGCAATAGAAGAATACATTAACAACCTTAAGTCAACAGCAAAAATTATCAGGAATGAAAAATGGATAAAAACCCAGGAAGCTCTTACCGTAGATAATCCCTTAAACAATGCGCTCAAACTCGGGCAGCCAGTTGTTGCTGACTTTGGTAAAGGAACCTGTATGCCCTGCAAGATGATGGAACCGATTCTCAAGAAATTAAGGGAAGAATATGAGGGCAGGGCGTCAATTCTCATTCTTGATGTAGACGAGTATCGTTCTTTGTCAAGAAAGTACCGGGTCATGATGATTCCAACGCAGATCTTTTTTGACTCGGATGGAAAAGAGGTTTACCGGCATCAAGGGTTTATGCCTGAGACAGATATTGTCGCAAAACTAAAGGATTTGGGAGTGGAATAAATGATAATAGAACTTTTTTCCTGGTTGACTAAGACAATTGAAGGCGCTCCTTATATTGCTTTTATTGCGGCATTTATCTGGGGGATACTCAGTATACTCTTGAGCCCCTGTCACCTTGCCAGTATTCCATTAATTATCGGCTACATTGACGAGCAGGGTCGAATATCAATTAAAAGAGCATTCTGGATATCAGTGCTTTTTGCCCTTGGTATCCTTGTAACTATTGGACTGGTCGGTGTGATAACTGCGCTGGCAGGTCGTATGCTGGGCGATATCGGAGCTTATGGTAATTATATTGTTGCGGTGATTTTCTTTGTTATAGGACTGCACCTTCTGGATATTATTCCGCTGCCCTGGTCAGGACCTGGCGGCAAGAAAACAAAAAGAAGAGGATTGATAGGTGCGTTTATTATTGGACTTATTTTTGGTCTTGCCTTAGGTCCCTGCACATTTGCTTATATGGCGCCGATGTTAGGCGTTGTCTTTAAGGTTGCTGCCGAGAGAATCTACTTTGCGATTGGATTACTGCTTGTCTATGGTATCGGACACTGCTTGGTGATTGTTTTTGCCGGTTCCATGACAGAAATGGTAAGTCATTATTTGCACTGGACCCAGAGATCAAAAGGTGCAGTTATTGTCAAACGGATATGCGGTATACTCGTAATTCTCGGCGGGATCTACTTGATAGCAATATCGTGATCAGAAATTGTACCGGATACAAACGGATTCAGACAGACATCTGTTTGCATCCACTTTAATCTATATGAATCAAACCTTTCACAAGAAAGGTAGGAGGTCATTATGAAGATAAGAATACTTGGTCCTGGTTGTCCGAGATGCCAGGAAGTGGAAAAAAGGACAATTGATGTCCTTGCTGAATTGAACGTCGCAGCAGATGTTCAAAAGGTCACTGATATAAAAGAGATAATGGGGTATAATCTTCTTGCGACACCGGGGTTGGTCATTAATGATAAGGTTAAGTGTTCAGGTAAGATACCTTCCAAAGACGATATAAAGAGATGGGTTGAAGAGGAGAATGAATAAGTGAATCATTGAGGTGATAAATGTGGCTGAAATATAGATATTAGATTGATGGCAGATCACAACTTGCACCTTGACCAAGAAGCAGATGAGACCCTGATAAAGAAAGTTGCGCTAAAGGATGAATTTGCATTCCGGGCGCTATTTAACAGATACGAGCACAAGATATTTAATCTGGTCTACCGGTATATTGGTTCATATCACGAAGCTGAGGAGCTAACTCAAGATGTGTTCCTCAAGATCTACAAAGCAGCGAAAACATTTAAGGGAAAAGCCAAGTTTTCGACATGGCTTTATCGAATTGCAGTAAATGTCTGCAAGAAATATAAAAGGAAGAAAAGGCTCATATTAAGATCCCTTGATGAGGACGCGACATTGGCATCAACCAAGATAGCGCGAGAATTTTGTGCTCCCGAGTCAACTATGCCGGATAAGATATTCAAGCAAAAACAGAAAATGGCAATCATTCAAAATGCCGTTGATACTCTACCGCCCAATCAGAAAATCGCTTTTATCCTTTCTAAATACGAAGGCTATTCTTATATCGAGATTGCAGGAATCATGAGTACTTCTGTCTCTGCAGTTGAATCATTATTAGTCAGGGCAAAGCAAAACTTGAAGAAAAAGCTAATGCCTTTTAAGGAAAGGGGTGAAATATGACCGCAGGTTTTTGCCGACAAAAGGCATCTAATAGTATAGGAGAACAGATATGAAATGCACTAAGGCGAAAAAGCATATATCGAGGTATCTTGATGGTGAATTGGGTGGCGATGAGAAGGCTGAGCTTTTGAGACACTTGAAGGTCTGCCAAGATTGCCAGCATGAATATGAAAACTTATATAGGATCCTCAACTCAATTGAAGTTCCTGAAGAGATTTCTGCTCCGCCATATCTTTTCTCGAGCATCAGGCAAAAGATCCACGAACGAGAGCCTCAACGAGTTATCATGCGAAGGCTCAAGCCAGTACTTGTTCCTGCATTGTTCTCGTTCGTATTTCTTGTTTCGGGTCTTATTAGTAGCTTTATAGTCCAGCGTCTTGAGCCTCAATATTCTAAAGAAGAGTCAGCAGCATTGAAGCTTACTTTAAACCTGACTGTATTCGATGATGCACCTGCGACGTCGTTTCCTGACATCTATAATAGCATGATAAGCGGAGAAACGAAATGAAGACAAGGATCTTGATTATTGCGCTTATTGTATCTATGGGATTCAATCTCGGGATGATCCTGACTATTGGCTGGAGGATATGGGGGATAAGACAGCCTGGATGCGGTTGGCATCAGAGTACACTGCGCGATCAATTCGATTTGACCGCTGAACAGATTGATATCTTAGAAAGAAAGCGTAATGAAATGCAGGAAAAGCTCCTCCCAATAAGAAAAGAGCTACTAGAAAAACGTCGGGAATTGCTGATCCTGCAAAAAGGAGAAACTCTTGATGAAGACAGGCTGGACAGTCTGTTATCTGAAATCGTTCGTCTCCAGTATCGACTTGAGAAGACCGTTGTTATTCATATGAATGACGTCAAAGGAGTGCTAAACGAAGAACAGCGGGTGCAATTTTACTGCCATCTGGAAAGAGATCTATGCCCGAGAGAGAATCATATTTTGTATAAAGAATGTGAAAGGAGATAGAATATGTGTAAAGATCTAGCGTATCATCACAAGTTTCCCGGATTTATGGGATGTTGTTGTGAAGGTCATCATCGTCGGTTTATGAGCCGGGAAGAAAGGATTGCTCGACTTGAGAAGTATAAGAAAGAGCTGACAAGTGAAATCAAAGCAGTTGATGAAATAATAAAAGAAGAACAACAGAAAAAATAAAATAAAGGAGATAAGATGATAAGAAAACTGACCACCATGCCCATTTTGATTATTGCTTTGGTCTTTGCAATATTCAGTGTTAGCTTGGCCCAACAACAAAATCATACAATGGGCGATTGTCCAAAAGAGGGGAAAGGTAAGCATGTAAAAATGATGTTAAACTTGAGCGCGGAACAGCAAAAGGAAATGACTGAGCTAAAAAAAGACTTGTTGAGAGAGACCGATCCTATAAAAACTGAAATGAAGATAAAAAAAATGGAACTTCAGGAATTATGGCAGGAAGAAAATCTGGATGCCAAGAAAATCCTTGCCAAAACAAAAGAAGTTAGTGAACTAAAGGCAAAACTCCAGGAAAAGATGGTGAGTCACCGGCTGGCAATACATCAACTTCTCACCCCAGAACAGAGGAAGATGATGGGAAAAGGGTGCTTTGGACTTGGAATGCATGATGGCGGTAGATCTGGTAAAGGCTGCGGCTCTGGTTCAAAGGGTTGCGGAGGTTGTCAATAGATACGACAAAAGGGGTGAGGGCAGCCACCTTCACCCCTTTCTTGAGTCCAAAGGGACTTAGTCCATTACATCACCAGATTATTTGGATTATTCGGTTCACTTAGAACCTTGCGTCTTCAGCTCAAGTGGCTAGCGTACTAACACCAATTTTTCAACTGCCCTAAAATCCTTACTCTCTGCCCGTACAAAATAGACACCGCTAGGAAGTTTCTGTCCTGTGTTATCAACACCGCGCCAGGAAACTGCCGACTGCAGATTGGAGATTTCAGATTTCAGATTGAAATTCTTGACCAGACGACCTGTAGCATCATATATAGCAATGGACGGGTTAGGTCCATCAAAGGCAATAGTGAAATGTGAACTGTGCACCGTGGGGTAAATGCTGAGTTTTGGGATTACCCGTTTAACCTTGGTCGCCTCCTCGGTTCCTACATCATAGGGTACCGCCATAATTGCCACTGCGGCAACATGAGCTTTTATTACTTCAGTACAGAAAGCATTATCATTATAGCCAGACCCGATCGTATCACCCGGTGAATGGTACCAGGGATTTGTCACTCCGTAGTCCTCGATACCGAGTAATGCGGCATAGCCATAATCAAGGAATGATTGATTGTCAGAAGGTATCCAGTTATTAGTTAAGTGTTTGCTCGTAAGAAGCGTTGTGTACGTATCAGCTGCGGCAATAAAAAAGTCAGCAAGCCAATCGCATGAAGGGTTTGATATTTTACCGATAACTTCGAGGTCTTCTGGTTGTACATCAGAATACGCAATCATATCAGCATTGAAGACGCCGCGTATGCTGTCACCCCGCGTATAAGCCTGTTGAGCACAGTACTCACTGCCGTAGAGACCGAATTCTTCACCGGAAAAAGCCATAAACCGGATAGAATATTCGAAATCATAGTTTTGCATAACACGTGCTGCTTCAATTGCCGCAGTTGTACCGCTGGCATTGTCATCAGCCCCGGGTGCTATTTCCGGCGCCATATAAGAGGTCGCATCATAGTGCCCGCAAACAACTACATATATAGAATCCGGGTAGAGCACACCATGTTTCACACCTATGACATTGGGCGCGTGTCCACTGGTATGGTTTTGAAAGTATACTGAATCCAGACCATAGGCATTGAATTTATCTGCGATCCAATCCGCTGCTGATAAACATGAATCATAGGTCGAATATCGTGATACAAAATCCTGAAGCCGCTGTACGCTGGCAAGCACAGAATCTGCATCAACGAGATCGACGATCTCCTGGACCGTCGGGTCAGCCAGTATTTCAGGCTCTAGGGTTTTGTCACTGAGGATAATAGGTCGCAGAAATAGTTGTTTGACCTGAACCTTTTGTTTGATCAGTTCTTCGAATAAAGTATGGTCGACTCTGAGGAGAAAATCATCAGCTTCGTTGAATAAGACATCGCCGTATAAATTAAGATCGAGTGTTTTATCAATGCGTCGGATGAGATAGTAATCTCCTTCGCTGGGGTTGTGGTCGAGTATCTTAAACGACATATCTGAAATCACGTCTAAGTCTTCCTCATCAACGAGGAGGATCGCTATATGCTCGAGCTCAGCAACAACTGCAATATTTGTCTGAACAAAAGGCTCGAGCCTTGTGCTCCCAAGACTAACCCTTACAAGATATGTATCAGCAAATAACATAATACATAGAATCATATAAAGAAATAGTAGTTTTTTAAACATACAACCTCCTTTTTTTTGACACTACTACACAGTCAGGATTTATTGCCTGAACTTGATAAATCGGACATCGTTGACCAAATCCTTGGGTACTGAGAAACCGATTACTGCACAGTGGTCAAACTTTGGTGAGTCTATAACTTTTGTGATCGTTGCCTCACACTGTTTTTTGCCTTCCCGGTCAAGCGCAAGAACTTTATCACCTTTTTTTGGTTTGGGCAATAGCTCATAGGGGATATATATTATTGAATGATCTTCGGGCGTTTCATCGATGACAAATATGGCAAGTCCAGGGCATTTCGGGATACACAATAGACACCCTGTGCACTTTTCATAGTCAATCTCAGGCAGTTCAATTATTGAGCCCGGGATTGAAATCGCGCCCTGAGCACAGGCATCAACACACGGGTCGCAGGGGATTTTTTCCGGGCATTCAATGACCACATATGGTTTTTCTTTGCGACGGGCTTGAGGAGGTGTCGTATTCATTACCTTATGATAACCAAAAAATCGTGGATGTCAACCTGTTGAGCATAGAGCAGAGGGTGAATATAGAGTAACGGGGTAATGGAGTAATGGTGTAACGGAGAAAAGATAGTAAGCACTGAGAACCAAACAGTAGACAGCTGACAGAAGACAGTAAGCAGTAATAACACAATGACTTATAAAAAAATCGCTGTAATCTATTCTGTTAATCTATGTAATTGATTTAACCGAAGGTTAAATTGACCTGCTTGACCGTAACTCGATTTCGAATATAATACAGCATGAAGATTATTTGTCGTTGTGAAGATGTTACTGAAGAAGAGATCATTGAGAAAATACATGAAGGCTATCATTCAATGGATGATCTCAAGAGGATCATCCGTGTCACAATGGGACTTTGTCAGGGGAAGGGTTGCAGAAAGCATATCGCTAAGATCCTGGCGCGAGAACTCGGTATTCCGATTGAACAGATTGTCCAACCGACTTACCGACCGCCCACAAAACCCATCCCGATTAGTGCAACAGTAAATAAGTGATTATAATATTTCCGGTTACCTTAATTCTGTAGTTGTTCGATTTATCGAACCATGAATAGTAGTGGCCCGATTTACCCACGTCCATCATGGATGAACGGGGTTTATCGAGCATAAGAAATGATGAAGACCTTGATCGATAAAAATTCATCTGCAAAATTCAATGTCGTAGATTTAGGACAAAAAGATTACAAAGAAGTCTGGGATATTCAAAAGCTAATCCATGAGAAAAGGGTGCAAGATAAACTTTGCAATACCTTATTGCTCGTTGAACACCCATCGGTTATCACCATGGGCAAGAGCGGCAAAAATACGAATCTCTTATTGTCGCCCCGGATGCTTAAACAAAAGGGGATTGCTTACTATGAAATCGAACGGGGTGGTGATGTGACCTATCATGGGCCAGGTCAGCTTGTTGGCTATCCTATTTTCAATGTGAAAAAAGGGTTAGCAGGGATAAGACCGTTTGTTAATAAGATGGAGGATGCGATAATACAGACGCTCGCCAAATTTGGCATATCAGGAGAGAAAAGGGAAAAGATGATCGGAGTTTGGGCTAAGGAGAAGAAGATTTGCTCAATAGGGATTGCGGTTAAGAGGTGGGTGAGTTTTCACGGGTTTGCCCTTAATGTGAATACTAATTTAGACCATTTCAATTTGATCGTTCCCTGTGGTTTAAAGAATGTCACGATGACATCGATGCAGGAAATAATCCAGGGAGAAGTGTCAATGGATAAGGTGAAACATAGTATTATAGACAGCTTTGGTTCAGTTTTTAGGGGCACGCCAACTATAAAATGTTTAGACGAGATTATTTGAAAAAACCCGAGTGGCTAAAGGTCAGGATTCCGTCGGGTCACGAATTCCGGGCAGTTTTTGATCTACTCAAACAGTATAACCTTTCAACTGTGTGTGAGGAAGCGCGCTGTCCGAATATGCATGAATGCTGGAATAAGAAGTGCGCAACGATAATGATACTGGGAAAAATATGCACGCGTGCATGTCGGTTCTGTTCGGTCAAAACCGGGGATCCAGGCGGCAAATTTGATCCGGAAGAACCAAGTCATGTTGCTCAGGCCATACAAAAACTTGGTTTGAGATATGTGGTAATAACTTCAGTAGACCGCGATGATTTAAAGGACTATGGCAGTACACATTATGCAGCGACAATTAGCGCCATAAAAGAAGAAAACCCAGAGATCAGAGTTGAAGTCCTTATCCCGGATTTTTCCAGTAAGGAATATCTAAAAAAAGTAACTGATGTACGTCCTTTTGTTATCGGTCATAATGTTGAAACGGTCGAGCGACTCACTGAGTATATTAGAGACCGAAGATGCAGTTATGAAAAATCTCTTGAAGTTCTCCGGCAGGCAAAGGAGTTAAACAGCAGTATTTATACGAAAAGCGGGTTGATGGTTGGTTTGGGCGAAGAGAAACAAGAAATCATTCAAACAATAAAAGACCTAAATGCGACAGGTGTTGATGTTGTTACTATTGGTCAATACTTGCAGCCTACAAAAAAACACCATTTTGTCCAGAAGTACTACACACCTGAAGAGTTTGATGAGTTCCGTAAGCTCGGCGAGGACATCGGCATAAACCATGTCTTAAGCGGACCTTTAGTGCGGTTCTCATATCATGCCAGTGAGATTCTATAGATAGAACCTTACACGATCCGACACTCTGGTAATTACCAGAATGACGGAGTGACTATATATGCATAAATAAACCAGATTTTCCTAATCAGGGTCTAATTATCATTGACTTATCGATAATTTTCTTGACTGTTTCATATTCTTCTATATAATTAAAGGAAAATCATAATGTTAAAACTTTTGAGTAAAATATTCGGCACCCAGGTTGAGCGCGAGATGAAGCGGCTCTGGCCAAGAGTCGCGGAAATCAACGGGTTTTTCGAAAAATTCAAAGACGTTGATATCCTTAAAACATCTGAAGATCTGAGACAGAGGATCAAGCAGGGTGAACCAGTTGATGATGTACTCGCTGAGGCGTTTGCCTTGGTTAAAGAAACGTGTCGCAGACTACTTGGCAAAAAGTGGGAAGTGGTAGGGATTGAAACTGAGTGGAACATGGTGCCTTTTGATGTCCAATTAGTCGGTGCGGTCGTGCTCCATGAGGGGAAGATCGCGGAGATGAAGACCGGTGAAGGAAAAACCCTTGTTGCGACAATGCCCCTTTATTTAAATGGCATGACTGGGAAAGGCGCTCATTTGATAACGGTCAATGATTACCTTGCAAAACGCGACCGAGAGTGGATGGGACCAGTCTATGAGTCACTTGGTCTAACGATTGGCGTGCTTCAGTCAGGTATGGATAATGAGTTGAGAAAAGAAGCTTACCGCTGCGACGTAACTTACGGTACAAACAATGAATTTGGTTTTGACTATCTTAGAGACAATATGGTCTGGCGCTTTGAGGATAAGGTTCAGAAACCTCATCATTATGCGATCGTTGATGAGGTCGACAGTATCTTGGTCGATGAAGCACGTACCCCACTCATAATTTCAGGACCGGTTGAACATGAGACCAAGGCATTTAATGAGCTGAGTCCAATTGTCCAACGTTTGCATTCAACACAGACAGTACTTGTTAATCGAGTCGTTGCCGATGCGAAGAAGATGCTTGACAGTGGTGAGGACGAAAAAGAGATAGGCAAGATGCTTTTGAAGGCGCATCGCGGTGCACCGAAGAACATACAGCTTCTGAAACTCGAGCAGGAACCAGGCATCAAGAAATTGATTGAAGGTGCAGAACTCAATTATCTGCGTGATAAATCCTTTGCCGAGATCGATGATGACCTGTATTTTGTTATTGATGAGAAATCGAACATCATAGACTTAACAGAAAAGGGTGCTCAGTTTGTTTCACCTAATAACCCGGCGATGTTCGAGCTGCCAAATTTGAGCGAAGAAATCGGCGAAATAGATAAAGATGAGAAACTCACCCAGAAGGAAAGAATTTTTGCCAAAGAAAAGGCTTATCAAGGATATGCCAAAAAGAATGAAACTATAGCTAACCTTCGTGCGCTTTTAAAAGCCTATTCACTATTCAAGAAGGATGTCGAATATGTTGTTCAGGATAGTCGGGTGATCATCGTTGACCAGTTCACCGGTCGACTGATGCCCGGACGGAGATTTTCTGATGGACTCCATCAAGCGATCGAGGCTAAGGAGCAGGTGCGTGTGCAGGAAGAGACCCAGACCTTTGCCACGATAACCATTCAAAACTACTTCCGCCTGTATGAGAGACTTGCCGGCATGACCGGTACCGCAGTGACTGAAGCCAACGAGTTCTGGGAAATATACAAACTGGACGTTGTTGAAATTCCGACCAAAGAACCAGTGCGCAGGGTTGATTATGAAGATATTGTATACCGTTCACGCCGCGAAAAGTACAATGCGATTATCGATGAAATCGTCAAATGGTATGAAAAGAAAAGACCGATCCTGGTCGGTACGACCTCAGTCGACGTATCTGAGGTTTTATCAAGACTTCTCAAACGGCGCGGCGTACCCCATGAGGTACTCAATGCAAAGCACCATCAAAGAGAAGCTGTTATTGTGACTAGTGCGGGGCAGCCCGGTGCAATAACGATTGCGACCAATATGGCAGGTCGAGGAACTGATATTAAACTTGGTAAAGAGGTTGTTAAGTGCAGCAAGTGCTGCATCAAATGTCTGACCAATGATTGCGCTAATTGCGACCATGAACAGAAGAAAGAATGTCTTGATGATGTGCCTTGTGGTCTTTATATAATAGGTACTGAAAGGCACGAGGCGCGTCGTATTGACAACCAGTTGCGCGGTCGAAGCGCTCGTCAAGGCGATCCCGGCTCGACAAAGTTTTTCCTGTCGCTCGAGGACAATCTGATGAGGATTTTTGGTTCTGACCGGGTTGCTGAGATCATGGACCGGTTTGGCGGCGAGGAACAAAAGCCACTAACTCACCCCTTGGTCACCAGAGCGATTGCCAATGCCCAGAAAAAGGTTGAAGAGAATCACTTTGAAATAAGAAAGCACTTATTAGAGTATGATGATGTGATGAACAAGCAGCGGGAAGGGATTTACAAAAGAAGAGATAAGATTCTAAAGGGTGAGAACCTGAGTGAAATGGCAATGCAGTTGTTCGACGAAGCAATAGAGGATATTCTTTGGAAACACACTGATTCAAAAACCAACCCTGAACAATGGGATTGGGGGACTATCAAGGCTGAATTCAATATGCTTTTTCTTACCGACATGGCGATCCCTAAAGATAAAATCCCCAGGATGAAACAGGAAGAATTGCTCGATATACTTCTTGATCGGGCAAAGGAAAAATTGTCCTGGCGCGAGCAAGAGCTGGGTGAAGAAATGTTCCTTGAATTGTTAAGGTTCGTTTTGCTCGGAACAATAGACAATAAATGGCGTGACCACTTATATGAATTGGATGTTTTGCGCGAGGGTATTAGGCTTCGCGCCTACGCGCAAAAGGATCCTTTGATCGAATACAAACACGAATCGTTTAGGATGTATGATGAATTACTCGTCGACATTGCCAAACATTCATCCGGCTTGATCTTCCGCGCCCAGCCTGGTCCAAGGCACCGCAAGTCACAACCGACGAAAGAATATAAACCGAGTGCCACTTCGCGGCCTGGAGCAATGCCACAGAAGCTTCAATCAGTTGGTGGTAAGAAAAAAATTGGGCGCAATGATCCTTGTCCTTGTGGCAGTGGAAAAAAATATAAGAAGTGTTGTGGGAGGAATGTCGCATGAAGCCCTATCAAGTTCATCTCTTTAGTGACGATAGCAAAATCCCCGATTTCCTGCCTTCAGAACCTTGTTTTGTTTATGAGAACAAGAAGTATCTAAATTTCCTCATCTATGATTGTTTCCATCTGAAAAACAATGACTATTTAAAAGATGTTGCCAAAACGGAAATCGAATCGAGTGGTATTGTTGCGGCAGGCGAACGAAGCAAGGCGATGGATGAATTACAAAAGAAGATGCTGGAGATAAAGAAGCTTGATGCCTTACTCGTTTTCCACGATGAAATAGCTGCACTTCTTGCACTATTTTCTATTTTTGGAGATAAAGCAACTTTTTTTGTTGATTACGAGACTTCACCGGATATTACCGCGGTGTTGCAGTATCGCAATCTTGAATACTATGACCATAAGAACCTTGAGCAACTGGACAAGCTTCTAAGTACCAAGAGCGAAAAGGTGATTGTCGTCGATGGTGTATATGAATGGCTCGGCAGAGTAGCGCCGGTAAACGAATTGATAAAGATCGCCGCAGCTAATGAATGCATTATTATCGGCAATGAGATGAACTCTTTCGGGCTTCTCGGCCGCGAAGGTCGCGGTTTCATAGATCTTTTTAATCTCTACGATACAGTTAATATCGATGTCGGAAGTTATAGCAGATTTCTCGGTGGCTTTGGATCTTATGTCGGAGCCAAGAGATATTTAATCAATAAAATCAGAGAAAACATAACCGAGATACGAAAACCTCTACCTCGGTTTATGTTTTCGGTCAATATCGCAGGTCTTGAATTGATCAAATCAGGCGAGGGCAAGAACAGCAAAATACGGGCATTGTGGAAACATAGTCGTTATCTGATTACTCGCTTGAAACAGCTGGGTTTTACTACGGACAGCGATACACCAATGGTTGTTGTAATATTGAGCAATAATGAAGAAGCTGGTGAATTTACTAAGAAATTATTCTTTGAGCAGATTATAGTTGCCCAGAATAAAGAACGCATTAGATTGAACCTCTCAGTTGAGCACAGCAAGGAAGATATTGATTACTGTCTCGAGAAGTTTGAGTTGATTGGTCAGGAACTGGGTATAATTAGCCAGCGGTAGATAACACAAGATTGAAACCATGATTTCCCCGCCGAATGAGGATAATTTAATCACGCCGGGCGATCTTATCCTTATCTACCTGGATATCAAGCGCCAGTATTTGATTCAGGCGGCAGAGAAATTGAATCTTTCTTCTGACCTCGGTAATATGAATCTGGGTGAGATTATTGGTAAACCATTTGGCTATGTAGGAGAGACCCATCTCGGTAAAAAATACTACTGTCTTAGACCTTCAACTGCTGATCTTATGTTTAAAGTAAAGAGGAAGACAACGATTGTCTACCCCAAGGATCTTGGTTACCTTCTTATTGAAACCGCAATCGGCCCTGGATCCAGAGTTATTGATGTGGGTACTGGCAGCGGTGCATTAGCTATGGTGTTGGCTAAATTCGTCGCGCCTGATGGCATGGTCTTTTCATACGAGCGGCGCGAAGAATTCATTGAGAATGCCAAGCGCAATATTGAGCGAGCTGGCTATCTACGAAATATTAAGTTCTATTGCCGTGATGTCGCGGTAAAAGGTTTTACTGAGCAGGCTATTGATGCAGTTTTCCTTGATGTACCTGAACCATGGGCGATTGTACCTAAGGCAGCTGATGCATTGAAAGGTGGTCATCATCTTGTTTCCTGGAGTCCCAATGTGGAACAAGTGAAAAGGACCGTCGATGTTCTAAGAGAAAATCAGTTCATACGCGTACGCGTGAGCGAAATACTTGAACGTGAAATTCTCGTACGCCAGCAGGGTGTTCGACCCAGAGAACGCGGCATTACACACACCGCGTACCTGGTGAGGGCACAGAAAATAATAGTAGGCAGTCGGGACTAAGCAGTAAGCAGAGAGATATGAATGGGAGAACGGGTGAAATGGAGAACCGGAGAAAAAACAACAAAGAAACGATCTTAACGTTCTAAACGATATTAACGATCAAAACATCTTTTAATTACTTAATTACCCAATTACCAATTACTGCTGTTTTACTTAAGATAAGCCAGTGGATCTACGGGCTTGCCGTTTTTACGCAATTCAAAATGTAACATTGGTCCAGATAGCGAACCGCTTTCGCCGATCCGACCGAGAATCCTGCCTTCAGAAATCTCCTGACCAACTTCAACGAGCATCTCAGCAAGATGCCCGTACAACGAATAATAGCCATCTAAATGGTCGATGAGCACTAGATTACCATACCCCATAAAGCGATCAGCATACACCACTTTACCGGGTGCTACAGCGTGGACTTTGTCACCGTAACTGGCACTGATGTCGATACCATTGTTTTTGGTTTTTGTGTTGTATTTAGGGTGGATTATTTTACCGAATTTCGTTACAACACTGCCCCGGCATGGCCAGGGTAAGGTGCCCATTCTCTTCTCAACGTTTTTTTGTGAACTTTTTGCTTTAGCCCTTTGTTTTTCGAGCGCCACGATCAATTCTTCGAGTTTACGCTGGGCACTTTTCAGTTCTTTTTCGAGTTGTTTTTTATTCTTTTCTTCCTTTCCTACCTGATCCAGGATATCTTTCTTGCTCTTTCTCTCAGCACCGAGGAATGATAATTCACTTTCTTTCTCCACTTTCCTTTGCTCGAGAATATCTATTAAATCTTCTCTCATCTTTTTGTCAGTAAGATAGCGTTCCCAATCCGCTTTGAATTCAAAGAAAGCCTGCTGGTCGTCCTTGGCAAGAATCTGGAGATAGTATGATGAAGAAAGGATTTGGGGTAATGATTTTGAGGAGAAGAGGATTTCTAATTTATAGAACGGTGTCCACTTATAGAGTCGGATGAGTCGTTGGCGCAGATCATCTATGCGCAGTTTCATCTTGGATTCCAGTTTCGCAATTCCTCTTGATAACTCGTAGACATTCTCTTTTTCTCGATTTTCTTGAGAGGTTAATTCATCGATATATTCTAACGTTAAATTAATGCCTTCATCGATTTTTTCGATGTGAGCAAGGGTACCGATTTTCTGTTTTTCCAGTTGCCTTATTTCTTTTCTGACATTGGTAAGCCTTGTCTTTAACCCGTCTAATTCTTTCTGCTTTTCAGAAATCTGCGTGACCAGACATAAAAGGATTACTATGAACTTCATTTCAAGAATTTACGTAAGGCAAGGCTTGAACCGATGATGCCAAATATGATACCGCACAGCAAAGAGCCAACAAAAAAGTACCCTTGTGGAAAATAGATATTGCTTAAGAATGAAACAGCAACCCGCTGGGTGACAACGGTCAAAATAAATGCAATAAAACCACCCAGGATACCCTGCACAATGCCTTCAAAGGTGAACGGGAGAGCAATAAAAGAGTTGGACGCGCCGACAAGTTTCATAATGTCGATTTCAGTGGCGCGTGCAAATATTGTTAGCTTTATGGTTTGGAAAATTACGAAGATTACGGAAAAAATTATGATCAACAACAAACCGATATCAAAACTGGTTATCACACTCGTTATTTTTTTCAACTGGTCGACGAGCTCTCCACCGTAGATCGTTTCCCTAATACCCCGAAGGAGCATTACTTTACCGCTGATTTCCTCAAGGCCCCGGGCATTTCGGGATTTTGCAAGCAGTTTGATGCGCAGGGATGCGGGTAGAGGGTTGCTTTCAAAGACGCTGAGAACTTCTTCTGTTTCCTGTAATTCAGCCTGCAAATCCTTAAGGGCTTGCTCAGAAGAAACATAGATAACATCGCGTACACCATTTATCTTCAAAATATTAGATGTAAGCGCTTCATAATCAGCATTTTCCTCAAGAAAGGCGATTATCTCGATCTTCTCATCGAGGATATTGAGGAAATGATATAAGTTGACAGTTACAAAGGCAAACAATGACAAGAGGAAAAGTGCTATCGAGGTAACGAGCAGAGATAGCAGGAATAGAGAAGCATTTCTTGTTATGGTCCGAAACCCTTCCCGTATACCTATTCTCAGTGACATTTCTATTGGTCGGCTGCGAGCTTGCCGTCTTCGATGCGGAGCATCCTTTTCTTAACTTTTTTTATCAACTTCAGGTTGTGAGTTGCCATGAGAACGGTTGTTCCTTTATAATTGATATCGAGCAATACATCAATTATTTCCTGGGAGCTTTTTTCATCGAGGTTACCAGTTGGTTCGTCAGCAAGGAGGATATAAGGGTCTCTAACCAGGGCTCGGGCAATAGCTACCTTTTGTTGTTCACCACCTGACAATTGGTAAGGAAATGAGAATTTTTTGTGGCTGAGTCGCAAATAGGTCAGTATTTCCAGCATTTGTTTTCTCATATCACGCGCTGGCGTATCAGTTACATCGAGGGCAAAGGCGATATTTTCCTCGAGGGTGCGGTCTTGAAGCAATTTGAAGTCCTGGAATATTACTCCGATTTTCCTGCGTAATTTAGGGAGATTCTTCTTTTTCAACAACCTGAGGTTCTGGTCTAATACCTTTATTGTGCCTTTGGTTGGTTCTTCGTCCTTGTAGATCAGTTTTAAAAGCGTACTTTTACCAGCACCGGTCGTACCGTTGACAAAGACAAATTCGCCTTTGTCAATGAAGAATGAAATGTCTTGTAATGCCACCCAGTCTTTTTGATAGACTTTTGTAACATTATCGAAAGTTATCATCTAATTAATCATAGTCAGAATTCCCAATCTGTCAACGACCAGAATTTGAGTAATTGAGGAACTGAGTTATTCAGGCTGTTGAAAAAGTCATTTTTCACTGGAGTAGAGCATTTATGCTCGTGAAAACTGATGAAATTTCATTGCTTTTGACGGGGCTAAAGCCCCTACTCCACTAAATCAACAGCCTGATTGAGTTATTAGAATGAATTAGTAGATAAATAACGTATACTAAAAATTCGTGCTACATTTCTTAAAGTCCTATCCAGAATTTCTTTGAGTATCTTGACTCTATTGTGAATTATTGCTATAATATAAAATGAAGGTTGTTGCGATAAATCGTAAAGCGAGGTATGACTACAATGTACTTGATACTTATGAAGCAGGTATTGTGCTTTGCGGCGGTGAGGTAAAATCGCTGCGCCAGGGCAATGTATCAATGAGCGATGCCTATGGAGGGGTAGTCAACGGCGAAGTTTTTTTGTTCAATTTACACATTTCAGCATATAAACACGCTACTGTAGGTAAACCTGCTCCTAAACGAAAGCGTAAGCTTCTTCTTAACCAAAGAGAAATTAAAAAGATATACGGCTTGGTCCAGCAGCGCGGAAATACCTTAATACCATTAAAGATTTACTTTAATGACCGTGGTTATGCTAAGGTTACGATCGGTGCGTGTCAACGCAAGCGTATGTACGACAAAAAAGAGAAAATTCTAAAACGAGAAATTAAGCGTAAAATAGATAAAATAAAGAGGGCAGCGCGATAACCATTATTCTATTATCATTATCAATTCTCTCAATCCTTCCTCATCAATATGAAGTTGCATATGAAGATACGAGCATAGAGATTGATACCGAGCGTGTAGAATTCCAGGACTACTTGCCTCTGAAACCTATTGCTAGTTTGCTCGGTTTGCATTATGTGCAGAATAACACCACACAAAGATTATTGCTCAGTGCTGGCGAGTGTAGGCTTGTTATCATTGGCGATATAGCCACAATAATCTGCAATGGCGTAGCCCAAAATCTGGCTTTTTCACCTCTTTATATAAATGGTGACATTTATTTCCCGACGAACGAAATAATCCCTACCTTAGGAGGAATTTTTGACAAACTTATATTTATCAAAGAGATTAAAGAAGCGCCATTCATCAATAGCATAACCCTCACAACAAGAGGTGATTCGACAATACTGAAATTCGATTGGCAAAAAGCAATAGACTTTGATGTTCAATATCTGGTCAAGAAAGTGCTGGTGGAGATCGATGGACAGTACAAGAAAACCGAGAGGCTCAAGCCGGTTGGTTCAGTTACATCAGTGAAGGTGTCACGTTTCAACACCTACACAAGCTTGGAATTTGAAGTTGAAGATATTAATGCGTATCTGGAAAGAGAAAAAGAGGTTGTTCTATACCACAAGATTAGCAAACAAGTGCAATTGATTGTCATTGACCCAGGTCATGGTGGGATTGACCCTGGTGCGGTTGGTAAAAAGGGGTTGTATGAAAAGGATGCGAACCTTGGCATTGCAAAATTTCTGCGTACTTACATCACGGATTCGCTCAATGTCAAGGTTATCATGACCAGAGAAAAAGATAAATATCTTTCATTGAAAGCGCGGACTAATATCGCCAACCGCAATAGTGCCGATTTATTCGTTAGTATCCATTGTAATGCATCAGCAAAAACCGCTAAAATGACCGGGTTTGAAACCTATTTTCTTTCTGAAGCACGAACCACTGAGGCGCGTGCAGTTGCCATGAGGGAAAATGCATCGCTCAAATTTGATGGCGTGGAGCCTACGGATATCGTAACTAACATTCTGGTAGATCTTGCGCAGACTGCGTATCTTGAGGAATCAAATAAGTTTGCCGAACACATCCAGGACCATGCGAAAAAGCAGTTGTCGGTTCCTTCACGCGGGGTCAAACAAGCCGGGTTTTATGTTTTGCGCGGAGCATATATGCCAGCAGTTCTGGTTGAGTGCGCCTTTGTATCGAATTTAGGGGAAGAGAAATTGTTAAAGCAGAAATCATTTAGAAAAAAGCTTGCCTATTGCATTTACAGTGGTATTAGAGATTATATTGAGAACTATGAAAGGAGACTGAACAATTGAACAATAACCCGATCGGTATATTCGATTCTGGTATCGGTGGACTGACTGTAGTCAAGGAAATACGCAGGATTTTGCCAAACGAGAATATCGTTTATCTTGGAGACACGGCACGGTTACCTTATGGAACAAAGTCAGTTGATGCGATTATTCAGTTCTCTTTGGAGAACGCTGAGTTTCTCATTTCAAGGGGTGCAAAACTCATCGTCATTGCGTGTTATTCGTCTACTTCGGTCGCCCTTGAGATTGTGCAGAAGAATCTCGCCGTACCGGTGATTGGTGTAATTCAGCCGGGTGTTGAAAAGGCAGTTGAGTTGACCAAGAACAGAAAAATTGGTGTAATTGGTACAAGTCTGACAATATACAGTGGTGCCTATGAAAAAGCTTTTCGCAAAATCGGTGAACGTTGTGAGGTATTAGGCAAGGCATGTCCTTTGTTTGTATCGCTCGTTGAGGAGGGTTGGCTTGACCACCCGGCGACTGAACGCATTGCCCAGACATATCTTGGACCATTCAAAGAAGATAATATCGATACCATTCTTTTGGGTTGTACGCACTTCCCTCTATTAATGCAGGTTTTTCAAAAAATCATGGGTAAGATCAACTATGTAGATGCCGCCAGGGAAGTAGGCACCATGGTAGCTGAGGAATTGAGGAAATTGGATCTCGAGCGCGGTGAGCAAGGCGGCGACCTGGCGATTTACCTGACTGACCTATCAATGAATTTTAAAGAGATCGGTGAGCGCTTCTTGGGCGAACCGATGAGAAATTTCTCGAGGATAACTTTGAAGGGGAAATGAAAAATCACCCCCACCTTCCTTCCCCTTTAAGGGGGATAAAGAAGGGGGAAGGGAATTGAAATGAGAATCGACGGTAGAAAACCTGATCAGCTAAGGAAAATAATTACGGAAATGGATTACCTTGACTATCCTGCTGGTTCGTGCCTGATTACCTTTGGTAAAACAAAGGTTCTCTGCGCAGTCAATATAGAAAACAGAGTGCCTCAATTTCTTCTTGGACAGGGTAGGGGCTGGCTTACCGCCGAGTATTCCCTGCTTCCTGCCGCCACTAAAGAGAGAACCCAACGTGAGGCAAAAACTGGTGGGTTGAGCGGTCGCACTCAAGAAATCAGACGGCTCATTGGTCGTTCATTGCGGCCTGTCTTTGACCTCAGCCTGGTTGGTGAAAAGACCTTTATCATTGACTGTGATGTTATTCAGGCTGACGGCGGAACAAGAACCGCAGCAATCAATGGAGCATTTCTCGCGCTGTACAGTGCGGTGAAAAAGATGATGGTTAATAAAGAATTCCCCGTTTTCCCGATAACTGATTTTGTTGCAGCCGTGAGTGTAGGGATTGTTAATAATGAAATACTGCTCGATCTATGCTATGAAGAGGATTGCGAAGCAGAAATAGATATGAACCTTGTGATGACCGGTCGAGGTAAAATGATCGAAGTCCAAGCTACTGCTGAGAACCTTCCAGTTAAACGCACTGAATTTGACAAGATGATCGATTTAGGTGGCCAGGGTATAGCGCAGATTATTGGCTTGGAGAAAAAACTTCTTGGCAGAAATCAGATATAAAGAATTTCAAAGAACAGTTGCTGCAAAACAACTGGGCAAACGCATTGACCATTACCTGATTATCGCAGGTATTGGTATCTCACGCAGCTTGACACAAAAATTGATTGATAAAGGTAAAGTCTTGGTGAATGACCATCCGGTTAAACATTCATACCGCGTTAAGACTGATGACGAGATTTCAGTCAGGTTTGAGCTTCAACTTGCACCCGAGATAAAAGCTGAAGATATCCCACTCGACATTGTCCATGAGGATGACGACATAATTGTCGTCAATAAACAAAAAGGGGTTGTTGTTCATCCAGCGCGTGGCAATTTCGAACACACTATGGTCAATGCCTTACTCCACCACTGTGGTCGACTGCCGACTTTGGGTGACCGGGTACGGCCAGGTGTCTTGCACCGACTCGACAAGGACACAACTGGACTCATTATGTTTGCCAAGACTGATGAGGCACTCAGCAAAATTGCCCGGGCAATTGAGAAAAGGCTTGTCAGAAAAAAGTACGACGCTTTGTGCTGGAATTATCCGGGTATGCCTGAGGGTGTAATCGAGGCGCCGATAGGTCGAAGCGGGTTAGACCGTAAAAAGATGGTAGTGACGCCTTTTTCCTCAAAGGATGCAATGACCAAATATATTGTGAAAGAGCGGTTCACGATTGCCACGTATTTGGAGGTTTCACTCATTACTGGACGGACCCATCAGATAAGAGTGCATTTCAAACACGTTGGTTGTCCGGTTATCGGCGATAAAGATTATGGCGGTAGAAGTCCAGGTGTAATAACCAAAGGAAAAGACCTGCCAAAGTTCAAGGCAATACTTTCGCTCATTGATCGTCAGGCACTAAATTCATCAAAGATGACTTTTAAACACCCAAGAACAAACAAAGAAGTAACATTTAGTATACCCTTGCCTGATGATATGACCCAGGTGCTCGACTACTTAAGAGCGAATTGCCGATGACCTTTAACCCCATCCAGATCTCAATAAAGACAGATATTTGGTGAACCCATGAACGGTATTTATCTTGATTTGCTGCGTCGTGAAATTGAGGGCAGTGTTATTAATCGCTATATCGACGAGATCCGTATTAAGCAGAGGCTGCTGCAGATCGTTTTTGGCAAGCAGGCGCTATTTGTTTCCCTTTATCCTGAATTGCCGGCGGTGTACTTATCAAAACAAATACAAATAGGTTTTGATAAACTTGAAAAATTCACCAATACTATAAGCTCAAGCCGTATTGAACGTCTTGAACAGCCTGATTTCATGCCGGTCCTTAAGATTATGGTTGAGAAAACACATGTTGTAAACCGAACATGTGCTCAGCTGATTATTTCTTTATACTGTGAAGCGCCTAATTTTGTCATAAAGACTGCAAGTGTCCAGAAGCATTTGTATTCGAGATATATCGAGAAAAAATCCAAGAGATCAATCCTTGACGCTTCAGTACAAGAGTTAGAGCAGGTCTACAAAAAACAACCATCAAAATTCCCCGCCTACCTATTAAAGGAATTCGAGGGGTTAGACAAATACCTTGCAGGTGAGCTGACACCAGTACGTATTACCCATCTTCAGAAGATCCTTAAACGTGGTAAAGTGAAGCCCCGTATGGTTTCTGTAAGTCCTTTCCGACTCAGCCTTTTTGCCGACAAGTATTTGAAAGAGTATAGTTCATTGAATCTGCTGTTTGAGGATGGTTTCAAGCAGTTCCTTGAAACCAAAATCAAGGAATCAATTGCGGCACGCAAAGCAGTGAGCATCAAAAATATTGAAAGGCAGCTTGCCCGATTACAGCAGAAAGCATTGAGCAATAAAGAAATTGAATCCCACCGCATTATCGGTGAACTCATCCTCGCTAACCTCACAAAGATCAAAAAAGGTGCCCGGCACACCTGCGTGCAAAATCCCTATGATAACAAGGAAATCGTAATAGCACTAGATCCCCAAATTACCGCCCAGGAAAATGCCCAACACTACTTTTCAAAATACAAAAAACTCAAACGTGGTCTGCCAAAAATACAAAAAAAGATCAAGCAATTGAAACAGAAAATCACTGAGACCAAAGACGTTTCTTTTAAGTTACCTGACTTGCCAAGGACTCAGCGCGAGAAAGACAAGAAAACCGAGCCATTTCACACCTTTGAACTCGCCTCAGGAGCAGTCGTATATGTGGGCAAACATGCACGTTCGAACCAGGAGTTGACATTCGCTTTTGCCCGACCAAATGATTACTTCTTTCATATAAGGAATTATGAGGGAGCCCATGTTATACTCAGAGCTAAGATACCCCGTGGCCAACGTCCTAATAAAAGAGACCTTGAAAATGCGGCATCGATTGCCGCTTATTTTAGCAAGGCAAAGAAGCAGACAAATACTCCGGTGTCATATACCCAGCGCAAATATCTAAAGAGAAATAGAAAAGGTAAGTTAGGGAGTGTTATATTCATGCGTGAAGAGGTTGTTTTTGTAAATCCAAAGTTACCGGAGTAGTGGTCGAATTACATTTTGCAAAGCAAGCTTTGCCACTACATTCTCGCAATAACGTGGGCATCTAGTATTTTGCTATTCCAGGTTCCAAACCTATCACCCACTGCGTCCATCTTTTCCTCTTGACTTTCCCTGAGTTATCGATATACTTTAATATAAAGGAGGTAAAATGCCAGAAGTCGATAAGTCAATTGAAGAAGGGAAAATATTTGCGTTTATTGGTTATTGGGGACTCTTATTTCTAGTTCCAATACTTGCTAAAAAGGACAATAAATTTGCCGTCTTTCATGGCAAACAAGGCATGGTAGCTTGTATAGCTGCTATTGCTGTGTTGATAGTAATGCACATATTGCTTATAATTCCATACTTAGGACTCGTTCTTTATTACATTCTATGGCTTGTTGTATTAGTTATATGTGTTTTTGATATTATCGGTATGATTCAAGCCCTCACCGGTAAATATTGGAAAATGCCAATTCTTGGAGATATCGCTGAAAAGATAAAGATCTAAGCACAAATATCTAAATTGTAACAGTTTTTTAGGGATCCACATTAAGGCTGGTCTTTTACTATTCTAGTACCAGCCTTTCCTAATATAGCCTGTTTGGCTTTGTCCATAGAGGTAATGATTACTTCTTTACCGCCGTATTCAAGAAAACTGATTGCGGCTTCGATCTTTGGGCCCATACTGCCAGCTGGGAATTGTCCTTCAGCCAGATACTTGCTCGCTTTAGATACAGTGATTTCCTCTAATTTCTCTTGGAGCGGTGTGTTATAATTTATGTAGACATAATCGATGTTTGTCAAAAGCAAAAAAGTTTGGGCATTGATATCTCGTGCCAGGACTGCTGAGGCACGGTCTTTGTCAATGACTGCGTCAATGCCCTCATAAGAACCGTCGATCTCCACGTATACAGGTATGCCACCCCCGCCCGCGGCAATGACAATCACGCCTTGGTCAACGAGTTGCTGAATGATTCTTCGATTTACGATTCTCAAGGGCGCGGGTGAAGCTACGACTCGGCGGAATCCACGACCAGAATCTTCCTTGATAATCCAATCAAAGTTAATAATTAAATCTTCAGCTTGTTCTCTTGTGTAGAATGGTCCGATGAATTTTGTTGGATTTTTTATTGACGGGTCATCAGGGTCTACGACAACTTGGGTAACGATCGTTACGACCTCGCGCTTTGCGCCGATACTACGCAGCCGATTCTGAAGACTTTGCTCAATCATGTAACCCATACCACCCTCAGTATCGGCAACAATAACGCCCAGGGGTAAAGCTGGAATGTCTTCAGCAGTCCGCTCAACTCTTAGCAAGGCATTGCCAACTTGGGGACCGTTTCCGTGGCTGATCGCTAAATTGAAGCCCTCCTGGATGAGCTCAACAATACCCGCCAAGCTTTTTCGTGTATTTGCGAACTGTTCGTGGATATCTTCCTTGCCTGTTTGGGCGATTGCGTTTCCGCCTAGTGCAATGACCGCCTTTTTCATTATAAATTATAGAGATTGACAAAAAAAAGTCAAGAGTCAGACATCAAAAATCCTTTAGCCAAGCTCTTGCCTGTTTTGATGCTTCAGTCATACCTGCAGCGTCGAGGTATAGAATATTATTGTTCACCATCCTGCGCACGACGGTTATGTTGTGTTCTAAACGTTCGTCATTGACTATACCAGGTTTTCTTATTTGGAGTTTGGAAAAATCAAATGAATGGTATTCAACGGTATCCGATCTCAATTCGAAAACCAATCCTTTTGGGATACGCAGATATTGAGGGTATGTTTGGTCAAGGTCGCGGTCAGGAAATGGCGTGGCAAAATAGACGCCCTTTTGTATTCTGTTATTAACAAATGCTTCGAGCATCCTTATGAATTTCATCTGGATTACCTTTGGGTTGTACGGTTCGCCATATTCGAATTTACGCAGTTCAATAAGGTAATCATCGACCGCTGCGCTGACCCCGTTGTAGAATTCTGGATACTCATCTTGAAGGTATTTAATATACCAGGTTCGTCGAAGCAGTTCTTTGTCGATGACAATCAAATCTGCGTTGGTATTCTTTACTTTTCTTAAATAGATGGTCGGCGAGTAAATATCCCAGAAAGTGCATAGCAAAAGACTTTTTTCAGGTAGTTGCTCAAGATGGGCACGACCAAAGTCCATGCCAAAAGAATTACCCCGCAATGTACAAGTGCGGTAATTCAAGAGCACAATGATTATCACGAGCGGCAAGATAACATAAAGTTTTAGGTATTTTTTAAACACCTTCAGACCGTAAGCCGAAATAATTGTCAAGGTAATGAAACCAGGAATGTAGTAGGATTCAATATCTGGTATTGAATAGTTTATAACATAAAGGATATTGAGTAAGGGGATACTGATAAACAACCAGAATCTGCCGCGCTCTGACTTGAAAAGGCAATAGAACCCGAGCAGGACTGGGATAATCAAAACATACAGGAAATTTCTCAATAAAATCATCAGACCATTACCGAAATTCCTGAGCAGCTCAGTAATGGATTGGGAGAACATCCACACCTGATACTGTTTTCCAGTAACGTGCCAGAATAGACGCTGGAGATTATGAATATTGCCCCAGGCAAGTGCAGCATTACCATTGGTTCGAGCCACGAGATAGACATACAAGGATACGGCAAAAAGCGCACAGATGATTCCAAACAAGACTTTTTTGAATTCAGGTTTGTACTTGAGCATGAGATATGCGAAAACAGGTACGGCAAGAGAGAAGACAATGATATGATTGGTGAACGCCAGGCCGACCAGATACATAATAAGATAAAAACGTCTGATGTCACGCAATCTGTATAAAACATAAAAGATCATAATGCCAAACAGTGCGGTTAGCGGGTAGACTTCATTGGTGACTGAGATACGCCAGATGGTTGGTGCAAATGAGAAGATGGCAACTGGTATTAGCGCGGCGAACTTATCTTTTATGATACCGCTGACCAGTACGTAAAGGAATACTGCAGCACAAACTGTGAACAAAGCAGATAACAGGTTGAGGTTGAAAATAGGTTCACCAGGTAGGTGAGCAAAGAAATACGATATGATGGTGTATAAAGGATAACCAGTTGGATGGGCTATACCGAGCGTATAACTTACCGCCGCGAGTTCTCCAGAATCGATGAGATATACCGTAGGGCAGAGGGAGAAGAGGTAGATGATGAAAGTGACAACTGCCATGGTTGCACAAATAAAAAAGGCAGGATGTGTTATTCTTTTAAACATAATTGGCAGACAAAGCTATCAGGACACCAGGATACGAGGTCGTGGATACCAGGGTATCAATGTAACAGGAGTTACTAAAGAGAACATAAAATAGTTCTCATATCATCCACGATATGATGTAGTCGCCTCTGCCTGAGGCAGACAGGTGATTTATCAGGCTTTATCCAATAAATTGCCTGCCTGTGCCGGAACCACGGCAGACAGGGACAACTACAATTATTAATGCCCGATTCATAGAGTTTCTATATCCATTACCCAAAATGAGAACTATTTGATGTTCGGAGTAATAAATTCCTTGATATTCTGATAGACTGATAACCTTGACCCTAATACTCTGATTCCCTTTACTCTACTCCTTGGCAAAGTTCAAGCGGAGATTTGTGAGCCGGGTTTGAATATCTTTTTTCTGTTCAGGGTTCAGCTGTTTTTCCACAGTTTGGAAAAGGGCATTAATCGCGTCGATGGCAAGCCGGGCTTCATTCAAATCCTTCTTATGCTTTTGAGTCTCTGGGTGAACTACAAAGTCAAGGTATGCCCAAGCCTTAGCTTCCAAAGATAGCAGGGTTAGATAGACATAGTCCATGATTTTTATAGGCTCGTCAAGCAAGCGAGGTTGTGGTTCTTTTTCATCACCGGACTCTTGCCCAGTATCTTTTTTCTCTTCTTCTTTATTGTTTTTGATTATATTTTCTTCAGTCATGGAAAATTATATTTATGAATCCTTTGAAGTCAACAGTCTTTCGCTTTTTTTATTGCCCACAAAAACATATACTGCCCCCGCAGGAGGTGTAAATTTGTTATAGCGTCATCCAATCTTTTCAAGAGCCTTACAAGCTTATGTTTTAACGATCTGTTTCCGCAGACATAAGGCGCTACATAGTAGCTTATTGCGAGTGTCGTCTTAAAAATCTTTACCTCGAGAAATCGCTTTACGGCGCGCAACATCTCCAATCCTGTTATTCCTTCAAAAGGTGCTTTGTGCGTTGATGTATCGTTTGTGATTTTACTTCTAATTTTTTTAAATAATCCTGTTTTACTGATTATAGGAAGTGCATAAATGATCATAATGATAATCTTATTTAGAAAACGTAAGCCGATGTACTCAAAGATGATCAATTGACCATCCGGCTTTAACCATTGAGTTGTTTTTCTCATTATTGATTCAATGTTTTGTATATGGTGCAATGAATCCCAGCATACCACCAAATCAAAAACAGATTCTTTGAATAACACCTCTTGTATAGGACATGCTATATAATCGATATCGCCCTTGATATTCTCTTTTTTCTTTAGTTGCTCGAGATATCTCTGGGCAATGGCGATTCTTTTTTCGCTTAAATCAACACCTTTTACGTGCATTCCGGCTCTGGCCAATTCCAAAGATAACCAGCCAGTCCCACAACCTATTTCTAGAACATCGCCACCTTTTTTTTCCAATGCCTTGTTTATGATAAATCTTCGAAACTCGCCTCTAACGATATCTTCAATTACCGGATCATCCCATATATACAATATATCCTTGTTTGTATCTAAATTTCTGATATCCGGAACGCAATATTCATTATCAGCCTTTTTATTCCAGTATTCTGCCTCGGCTTCGGTTTTTTGTCTATGGTTTCGCATTGTTAATCGTAGAAGAAGCAGCAACCACGGCAGACCGTGAAGAAATGTCTGCTCCGTATGCGTTGGCGCAACTCTTTCATTTTATTATTATTCCAGAGCGTGAGGAACGAGGATTGTTTGCAATTACCTATGACATAATCAGGGCACGACTCCACGTATCCTGACGGGAGTATCGTTGCAGTATTCCACATGGCGCGGCATTCCCCCGGGTAGATTTCATAAAAATCATTTGCTGCACCGTAATATGCTTGAAGTTGCGGTGCGGATAATTCTGGAAATACCTTTACCGGGATACTTTTTTCCGCACGCAGATCACGAATGACATCCATGGCATTCGCAAAATCTTTGGGCTTATCACAATCGATATCTGCACTTTGCCAGTAGTTCAAATCGAGCCCGAGGTTTTTCTGCAGGAAGAAACGGTGGCTGGTAAGACTCTGGCAATCTACAAAAAAGGGATGTTGGAACTGGATACTGTCTGCGTCAATATTGCAAGCAATCTTGATTACTTCTTGCATGGCAGCTGGGTCAGTGAGATTGATCATGGAATTTATGCGGATAATCGACAAGCGACTGGCTTTACGCAGTTTTTTTATTCTCTTGAGCCCCTCCATAATGCGCTTGAAAGTTCCAGGCACACCACGGATTCGGTCATGTATTTTTTCAGGACCATCAATTGAAATATGAATTCGGTTTACTCCTGAGACAATAATATCATTAGCATACTTACTCAAAAAAGTTCCGTTTGTTGTAATCGCCAAGAAAAGATTTTTTGCTTTGATATATGATATCAGTTCAATGATGTCCGGATACAAAAATGGTTCACCACCAGACAGATGGATGCGTGGTTGGAATTTCTTCATCCGGTTTATTATTTTCTGCCAGTCTGATATTTTCATTTCAGACCGTGGTTTACGGAGACGCTCAAAACACATTGAGCATTTTAAATTGCAGCGATCAGTAGGATAGAAATTAATGGTTTCAGGTGGTGAAGCCTGGTGGCTTACAAGGTTTGACAAGCGGTAACTCAAGGTCGCGCTGCAACGACGCCATATCATGGCGGGTGCTTGTTTGTAGTTAATAAGTACGCTTCTTATTTTTTCCGCAAAACTAGGCATTTCTTATTTTGCCGATGGCCCAGTGTGCAGTTTTTGTAAAGACTCCATCATTGGATTTGCTGAATCGCTCCAGAATGGGCAGGGTTTGTTTGTCTTTGATATTGCCGAGACACACGAGGGCGTTTCTTTGTATGGCTTTGAAATTGATCCAGCGCGCCGTGATCTGGTTGTCTGGATATTTTTGTCGGTATTTACTTTCCGACATGTTGAGAATGTCGAGTAGCGATATTGAAGAACCGACACTACCCAGGTCAGTCGAGGGGAGGCGCACCGCCACTTTAGAATTTACCGGACACACGTCCTGGCATACAGTGCAACCATATAGCCGATTGCCCCAAACCTCAGCGATATCATCAGGCAGGACGCCGTACCAGTTTGTAAGTTCCTGAATGCAACGCCGGCGGTCTATAATGTAGGGCGCAACAATGGCACGCGTTGGGCAAGCATCAATACACTTCTCACATTGACCACAGTTAATATCAAGTGCCTTGTCAGGTTCAATTTCAATGTCAGTTATTATTTCACCGAGGACAATCCATGATCCAAAGGTCTGGTTAACAACGACGCTGTGTTTTCCGTAATAACCAATACCGCTGCGCACGGCAATGGGTTTTTCAGCTACTGGACCGTTTGAATAGACGCGGAATGATGCGCCTGTTTTTTCTTTTATAAAATGAGCCAGCTCGCGCAATCTGTTTTTCAGACCTTTATAGTAATTGCGCCAGGTGTACCGGGCAATAAGACCGTGTGGATCACCCGGTTCTGAAAGGTTGGTTTTTTCATTAGTGAGGTAGCATTGACATGCAGCGATTATTGACCGGGCTTCGGGAAATTTAATGCGCACATTATAAAAGTGTTTGGTGTCCTCAAGATGCCTGTGTTGGCGGTCAGTGAAAAGCTCCTTGGTTCTTTGTTTCTTGTACTTTGCCAGCGCCTGGTCAAATGGCTCAGCTGTTGTTATTCCGATTTCATCAATACCTATGCGGTATCCAAAAGCCTTTATATCTTTGGCTTCAATCACAAATGAGGCTAGGTATTATGGGGGTCAATTTACTTTAAGAGGATGCCCAGCGGGAAGAAAACCAAGTAGCCGAGGATGAGGAGTATCGGCGCGAGTATAATATCACCAGCTGCTAAGAGGATAAAACCGATTATTCCCAAAACAACACCTATACCAAAGAAAAGAATGTTCTTCTTCTTGAATTTCACATCGATGAGTTGTTCTTGCTTCCTCTCTTTTTTCTCTTTCTTTTCTTTCTTCCTCTTTTTGTCCTTCTTGGCCATTCACAACTCCTTTATTACTTTGATATTTCCGTTAATTTAACGAATTCGCCATTCATGATTGTGTAAATATTGAAAACTTCTCGACCTTTTAACATCATTGAAATTTGTTCAGGAAGATTGCTCCGGTTATAAGTTATCAGCCCTTTTAGACACCAGAGCGTATAAAAGAATTTGGCTGAAAGGTCATCTTCTTTAAATCCTGCTCTGACGAATTCTTTTAAGGAAAGGCTATCAATCGATGATGGTGCAGCAAAGACCGCGCCTTCAACGTATTTTTCACCGAGCCGGATTACTTTTTCATCTTTGAATGATTCTATGCCCAATATCTTCACATGCTCCAGTCCGTAATACGCAACTTGCGGCGCACTATTGATGACCATTTCCCGATCCATGGGCAAGAATATCGCTTCTGGATGTTTGTTTTTGATTGCCTTGAGTTCCCATTTTAAGGTTATTGAATCTGGGTCAAAACCAACCATAGTAACGATTTCGCGGTGGTTTTTTGTGATTTCATCAGCAAAGGTCTGAGCAATTGAGCGGTATTTTGCTACATCGGGGAAGAGGACCGCGAATCGGTCCATACCTAAATCATACATGGCGTACTGAGCAACGCATTTTGCCTGTTCTTCATTACTCTGACCTGTGGTGATGACGAGTGGGATTTTTTCAAGCCGCGCCTCAGAAGTCATGGGCAAGATTACTGGGATGCCTTTGCCAAAGGCAAGACCGCAAACACCAAAGGCTTCAAGCAAGCGTATCGGTGCAATGATGAAATCGACATGGATGTCAGTAATTAATTTTGCCGCAGCCATGGTGGCTTCAATAGGGTCAGATTTGGTGTCCAGATAATGCAAGGAAAAGGGTAGCGCATTGTTATTTTCATACGACTTGATAACTTCGAGGAACTTCTGTCCGAAACTAGCATACTCGCCAGTTATAGGAAGCAGGATACCGGCGCGTCCAGATGCTTCACCTAAATCAATGAATCTTTGATATTCCTTTACTTCGAAAGTATATCTTGTTTTGGGGAACCGTCTTAATAAGAGGTTGAAATCGCGCTCGGCTTCTTTCTTCTTTCCTTCACGGGCTTCAATCTGGGCAAGATAATACAGAATATGTTCGTCAAGGGGATCAGCCATATGGGCACGGTGCAGTTTCTCAAGCTGGTTTATTGAAAGGTTGGGCAGGGTTTGCATAATACGTTTGAATGCCTTGTTTTGAGCAGTGGTGTCTTCAGTCTGGGTGTGATACTTAGTTAAGTAATAAGCTGCTCTGTAATCTTCCCCCATTTTGAAAAACGACTCGCCAACGAGTGAAATTATATTTAGCAGATACTGAGAATTTGGGAATTCTTTTAGTAACTTTTCGCCAAATTGGGTTGCTTTCTTGAATTTATTTAGTTTGTAATTTGAAAAGGCGATTATGTACAGGGCAGGTTCATAAGCAACGCTCTCCTTGTGTTTATCAATGATTACGCTTAATTCATCAATAGCTTTCTGATATTCCTTTGCTTTAAAATAGGTATTGCCTTTTTCATAGATAGAAGCAATCGCTACAGAAGTGACCTTAGCGCCATCTTCTTGCGTTGCTTCAGATGCGAAAGTAGCACAAGAAACCATAAGCACTATTAGCAAACAGTACAACCTTTTCATTATCATATATTAGTCAAAAAAGGACATGTGTCAACTACGTGGCTTATGGCTAATAGCTTATGGCTAATGGCGGATGGCTAATGGCGGATGGCTTATGGCGGATAGCAGATGGCGGATGGCGGATGGCGGATGGCGAATGGCGGATGGCGGATAGCGGATGGCGAATGGCTTATGGCGGATGGCGAATGGCAGATGGCGGATGGCGAATGGCTTATGGCGGATAGCAGATGGCGGATAGCGGATGGCGAATGGCAGATGGCGAATGGCTTATGGCGGATAGCAGATGGCGGATGGCAGATGGCTTATGGCAAAGGGCAGAGAGCATATATAGAGTAACGGAGTAACGGAGTATGGGAGAAACGGCGAATGTGAGTAGGCACTAGGAACTAAGCAGTAGGCAGTATTAATTGAAAGCGAAGAAAACCAAATAAACCAGAAAATGTAGTTGCCTGATTTATCAGGCAAAACGCTCCTGATGATTTTGGTCACTTGAATCAAAGGAGCTATCTAACATCTATCATCTATCATCTTGCATCTAGTACCGTTTCAAATAGTTCGTGTCTTATTTTTGTTCGAACATTGATAATTTGAAACGGCACGAGTGTCTGTTTTTATAGTTTTGCTTCATGTAATGCTTCTTTGATGTCTGCTGCGGATAATTTTTTTTCTTCCAAAATGGTGTACCTATCTGGTCTGATTTTTGTTGCGTTCACAACGGTTTTCACGAACTGGTCAGAATTGAGATGGAGTTTCTTTAGACTATGAGGAAAAGCAATACGTTCGTAAAGCGCCCTGACTTTTTGAAGGTATTCGTTTTCCTGCAAAACCATGGTAAACAAGGTCGCAATACCAGCTTGCTCGCCGTGCAGGGTTTTTCTGGGAGAGTACAGATAGTCAATGGAATGGCTGATTTTGTGTTCGCTGCCACTAGCTGGTCTTGATGAGCCCATTATGCACATGGCAAAGCCACTCTTGATTAATCCCTGAGTAAGAATCAGGAGGAACTCATCGTCCTTAACAGATTCCGCATTAGATTCGAGAAGTTTGAACGCACCGGCTTCAGCTAAGGAAAGGGCAGTATCATTTGTTTTTTCACAGTTTTTTGATTGGGCGAGACGAGCATCAAAGACCGCTGAGAGGTTGGATATCAGATCGCCTACACCGGCTTTGATGTGTCTGGTCGGTGCCTGTTTGATTATGCTTGTATCAACGACCACGCCGCAGGGCGCTTTGGTTATGTGGCTCACTGGTATTTTGTTTTTATCAGTGATTACTGAAACCGGTGAAGAAATGCCATCGTTTGACAATGTGGTGGGGATGCTTATGTATTTTATATTGCAGTTGCCAGCCGCAAGCTTACTAACATCCAGGACCTTGCCGCCGCCAAAACCGATTACCAGGTCAGGCTTTTTTTCTTTAATCAAGTTTTCAACGTGTTCTACATTCGGCTCGTCACTACTTGATATGAGATGCTTGAAGACTTTAATACTTCCATCTTCAAAGCTCCTGGAAATCGGCCCGCCGCCAATTAAGAAGGTTCTATGATCACCGAGCAGTAGAACATGTTTGAACTTCAATTCATGCGCTTTGAGGATTTTGCAGAGAGTTAGTGTTTTATGTTCACCGACTTCGAAAAATGCTGGCAAATCAATCTTAAACCTCTTTACCATGCATAAGACTATCGAAAAAACCCAATAAGTCAACCATGACGACAGTAAGCACTAGGAACTAAGCAGTATGTAGTTGTCTGATTTATCAGACAAAATTTCAGGGTGAGGGTGGATATTCTATTGTTCGAGCTTGCCTGCCCTGAGGCAGTATGTAGTGGCCTGATCCTTCAACTGCGTTCCCCTCGATATACTCGGGACAGGCAGGACAGGTTTATCAGACAAAACCCGATGAATCCAGCTCCCAAACAATCTTCCCCTCCCTTGAAGGGAGGGGATAAAGGGGAGGGTGTAATAACATTGACAACCCAGACCTACTGACTATAATGAAAATACGCCAGCGTAGCTCAGTCGTTCCCTTTCATTCCTCTCCCTTGAAGGGGGAGGATAAAGGTGGGGGTGTAAAAGTAACTATGTGATGAGTAAGTGAATGCCAGCGTAGCTCAGTCGGCAGAGCAGCTGTTTCGTAAACAGCAGGTCTCCGGTTCGAATCCGGACGCTGGCTTCTTGGTTTTCTTCGAAAACCAAATGATAGCAGAGATTACAGAAAGATTATCCCGATTTATCATTACTAAATTTTATTTAGGGAAATCGAGGATCCCGCCAAGCGGGACAGTGATGTTATTTAAATGCCCCGAAGGGGGCTTTTCGATTACAGAGATAAATAAAAAGATATCAGTGATTACAATATTTCCCTCTCCCTTGAGGGAGAGGGTAGGGGTGAGGGTGTTAATCGGGAAATGTCAAGTCGAAGATATCGAAAGAATTGAGATGCTGAAAGTCTCGATAAAATCATTGCTGAAAAGTATTTTGGGGTCAAAAAACAGGGAACTCAATAAAAACAGGAACTGGTGCATTGACTAACTTACATTTACGTATAGAATATTATATATAGTAGAAAAGGGGGAAAGATGGAGTTGATATTTTTACTGCTGTTTTGGGTTGGCTTATCAGCAGGAGTAGGTGCATTATGGCAAAGTAGAGGTCATGGTTTTGCAGGTGGTTTGCTTTGTAGTATATTTTTGAGTCCACTCATTGGTTTTATTATTGGAATTGCCATGCGACCCAATATTAGGGCAATTGAAGCAAAGCAGGTTAGTGAAGGTGGCATGAAAAAATGTCCTTATTGTGCAGAAGTCGTGAAGCGCGAAGCAATTATATGTAGATACTGTGGCAAAGAATTAGATGATGAGTTTAAAGGTAACAAATCAATTGTAAAGATAAGCAAAAGTGGCAAATTCTTTCATTGTCCATTCTGTAACGTTGGTTTGAAGTCAGCGAATGAGACAGAATGCCCAAAGTGCCACAAAAGTCTATTTGTAGATGAGAACTGAAAGTAGAACGTTGTAGAAGGAAAGGGGAAAACTTGCAGAGTAGAAAAGGCATATTGATAAGCATGATTGGAGTAATGATAATCTATCATAAAAAGAAAATAACAGGGAGTAAAGGTGAAAATAACCACTAAAATATTAGTCCTATTAACTCTATTATTGTGTGTATATTGTCAGGGTAAATCGAACCAATATTCTTCAGCAGAAAAAACTTGGAACAAACTTGTCCAATCTGCAAAAGCAAAGAATTTTCAGGAGTTCGTTAGATGTATTGATTTAACCATTGTGTATCAGAATCGTGGACATAGTGAAGAAGAAGCAATTAAAATGGATAAGAAAGTGAAAGCCAATATTAACAACAGTAGTCGTGAGGCAGTTGAATTGAGAGAAATGTTAAATGGATTCATAGACATAATGTTTACTGATGCTGAATTTATTGTTATTAATGAAGAGGAAGAGGGTCTTAACTTAAGGGTTTTAGAGGTGAAATGTATACCAAATTCTCCAGGATACTCTGAATCAATCGATAAGTGGTATTTTACAAACTGCGATGGCAAGTGGCTTATTAATTTTGAAGTAACCATGATGAAAAAAATAATGAGATTTTAGTGAACAGTCTAGACAGGAATGTCTACTTTTAGACCCTGTATGTGGGTCTGGAAGGAGAAAAATGGAGAGAAAAGAAGTTTTTGCTGAAGGAGAAGCAAAGAAAGGAAAGGTTGTTTTATGATAGTAGGTATAACATTATGGGTTGTTTTTGCTGGACTCGTGGGTGCTTTCTGGCAAAGTAAGGGAAGAGGTTTTGGGGGTGGTTTTCTGGTCTCCTTACTGTTAAGCCCACTTGTAGGATTTATTATTGGGCTGGTATTGAAATCAGATATTGCAAAAGAGGAAAAAGACCAAATTCAAAGTGGCACTATGAAAAAGTGTCCCTACTGTGCTGAATTGATAAAGCGTGAAGCAATAGTCTGCAGATATTGTGGCAGAGAACTGAAGAAAGAGGAAAACGAAAAAGAACCAACAGAAATTTCGCAAACAGAATTAGCAGAACTTAAAGCAATTGCTGGAAAGGATGCTATAGGATTTTCGTATGTAGATGGTAATGAATATGTATGTGTGTGTGGTCGTCGGAATACAATAAAAGGAAAAGGCAAGAAGATAATGCAACTCTGCAAGAAATGTGGAAGAAATAGGGATGTGATATTGGAAAAGTATCGAAAAAGTACCTTCAAACAGTAAATGGAATATGCAACAAAATTGGTAGATATGGATGAACGTATATTTCCCATAATTCGCCAAACTGCTTGGAAAATGATAAAACAGGTGGCTAAGAAGGCAGGATTGCAGAAAAGGGTATTTCCCCATCTCATGCGACATAGTTCAGCAATATTTAGATTGCGTCAGACTGACCCTAAAAGTCTCCAAATTTTTCTTGGACATTCATCACTCATGATGACTATGAGATATTTAAGTACCCTGAGTGCAGAAGATTCTCTCAGAATACAAAACCAGGTTGATTTTAATAAATTATGAAGCTTAATAAAGCAAAAACTACAACTCAGCAATCAGCTAGTTTATCCCCATTTGATGCATTAGTTAATGATCTTCAATGTGGTATCGATGAAGAGATAACATACACAGAGAAAGAATGCAAAGCATATACTATCGAAGTAAATAATGGTATATTGATTAGTTCAATTGGGGATTCAAGTATATATCAATTTGAACTCAATACTTTGTTACCTCCAGTTGAAGACAGTGAGGTTAATGTTGCTATCGAAGACAACATTGTATCCGGTACGATTATCCGATTGGAAGGATTTGAGATTGAGATAATGTTGAAGAATAATTTTGGTAAATCAATACCGAAAGCCAAACTTTCATTTGAGCCGACATGGCTTTTAAAGAAGTTATTAGAACGACTTAACGAAATTAGAAACGGTGAACTGCAGTTCAACAAGGATTTATCATATAAGACCCTATATCCTTCCTCTAAAACAGAATACGATGACGTTGAAATCCCACAATTAACACCGATTGATAAGGATGGTAGACAAAGTCTTCCCAGAAAAGATCAAATACAAGCAATTAAGCACAGTTTGGCTTTGGATGTTTCATTTATCTGGGGACCACCAGGAACTGGAAAAACCACCACCCTGGCCTGGATGGTTGAAGCCTTACTAAAAAAAGACAAACGAGTTCTTGTCGTTGCTCATGCAAATGTTGCAGTTGATAATGCAATTGAGAAGGTTGTGGAACTGCTAAACGACTATCAAATTACTCAAGAGAATAAGATTGTTAGATTTCCAGAATTTCGTGATACAAAGGATAAAATACGAAAACTGTCTGATTTCAAAGTGATCTGCAAAGATAAAACAGCAGAATTAAATGAACAATTGATGGATTTGCGTAAGCAGTGCTTTTTTGAACACATTAAAGATGAAACTTGGAAGAAGTATTATGAAATGTATCTGTTACGGAATCAAATAAAGCAGGAATTGACAACAATTTCAATGAACAATGATACGGAGAAGAAAAAATTGTTACAAGTTGATGGGGAAATTGTATCAATGCAAAAACAAACTAATGAATTGGAACTGAAATTAGAGAAAGCAAATGACTCGAATGCATTAAAGAAATTTGTCCTAGGGCTAAATCCTCAAAAGTTAGAATCACTAAAGAATGATAGGATAATTGAGTTAAACAATGCCAGAACATTGAGAAACGATATTCAAAAAACTATTCAAGATCAAGAACATCGTTTAATATCATTAACAAAGAAAATAAAAGTCCTTTCAGAGGCACTTAGCCAACCTTCAATAAATATAGAAATCATGTGTATAACTCCTTCCTGTGGCACGACGTTAAGAACAACAGTAAATTCACCTGATGGTGAGATTGTGTGCCTTAAATGTGGCAAAATATATAAATATAGAGGTATTGAATTACCTCGTGATGTACAGTCAACAGTTTTGGAAAAAAGTATTGAAGCACATGAAAATTTGGTTCAAGAAATTGAACAGAGAATTAAGATGATCCAAGAAGAAATTGACAATATAAGAGCCAAGATTTTGTTGGATGCAAAGGTGGTTGCAACGACACTTACAAAGGTACATATTGCTTCAGAATTATACAAAGGGCAATATGATGTTATTGTTTTGGATGAAGCAAGTATGGCTCCCCTACCTTCAATTTTCTTTACATCTGGGTTAGCAAAGGAAAAATATGTAATCTTCGGTGATTTTTGCCAACTCGGTCCAATCTGTAGGGCATCACATGCTCAAGATAACGAGTGTTTGAATGCGAAAAAATGGCTGGGATCCGATATATATCTAAGGACAGGTATTGTTGATGACAACCTTAGAATTAAAAATCCAAATAGAATAAAAGCCTTAACTCTGCAAAGTCGGATGATTAGTTCAATTAGTAGTATTGTTAAGAAGTTTATATATCAAGAAAGAGGGCTTGATCTGAATGATGTTGAAGATCGGAAAATTAGTGATAAAACACGTATTTGTCTGTACGATACTTCTCAATGGAATCCGTGGTGTTCGCGAAGTATAAGTTGGTCGCATTACAATGTCAGACAGGCTTTATTGACTCTTCAAATAGCAAAGAAAATAGCCAAAGGTCGTCGGAAAACTGAAAAGGTTGTAGTCGATGATCGGCGAGGAAATTCTCGAAGAGAAAAGACAACAATTATTACGCCATATAGAGAACAAGCGAGATTATTGAAAACGCTTCTTGATTCTCAAAAGCAATTGTCACATCAAATAACTGTATCGAGTATTTATCAGTTTCAAGGACGTGAAGCCAACAGATTAATTCTTGATTTTGTTGACGGGAACCCTCTTAGATATTTAGGAAAACCATTTCTGGGTATTGATGGAATACGATTGCTCAATGTTGCATTATCCCGAGCAAAAAACGAGATACATATTATCTGTAATTATGATTATTTCAAGAAAAAGTCATCTGAGAAATCAAGACTTGTGCTTTCTGTCCTTAATTATATAAAGAAAAATTATGAAGTATGCTATGTTTCTGAAAGTACATGTCCAATTGATGCCGATCAGGTGATACAGGCTGATAAATTGCTTTACCCATATACTCAAAATAAACTGCCAGAAACATATGGACTTTATACACATAAGAATTTTGATTCACGATTTCGAAAGGACATTGAGGAAGCCCAGGAGAGTATAATCATATGTAGTCCTTTTCTGACAGATAAGCGTGTTGCAAAATTCATGGATTTATTTTATGCGAAAGCAAAGCAAGGAGTAAAAATTGGAGTATATACGAGAAGAGCGAGTCGACAAAGAAATTTCTCGTTCGGTGATGTTAAGGCGACAATTGAGGAACTACGTAAGATAGGGGTGAAAGTATTAGAAAGCACAAGAAGAATCATGCATGAAAAAATTATTGTTATAGATAATATTATTACCTGGGATGGCAGTCTAAACTCCCTGTCACATGGTGGCTACACATCGGAGTCAATGATTAGAATAATGCATAAAGACGTTACAGATCAGTACAAACGTTTACATGGTTTGGATGATTTTTTTCAACGAACCAAACAAATTGAACGTCGTATGCAAATTCTACAGAAACTCAATTCGGAAAATAATGGTCTTTGTCCTAAATGCTTTAAGCCAATTGAGGCGTTCTATTCGACGAGGCAACGATGTTTAGCATATCATTGTAGCACAGGAGAATTGCACCACTTTAAATATGTGCCAGGTGAGAAAATATTGGCGTTATTGGATGACAGAGATAAGAAGTGCCCAAAATGTGGTAAGCCGATCATCAGCAAGACCATACAAAGGGGTAAACAACTTTTGGGATGCAAAGGATATCCAGATTGTCGATATATATTGAATATTTAGGGAGATTAGTCTGTGAGTCTAGTTATGACCATGAGGTACCTATCAACATTGACTGCTGAAGATGCTTTGAAGATACAGCAAGGGGTGGAGTTTATGGAATGAATTTCAAGGAAGTTGAAAAAAGAATAGATAATTTTAAAAACAGTATATTGGACGCTTTTAGTGATAATGTTGAATGTATATTGCTTACAGGGAGTTTTTGTCGAGATGATTATCACGATAAAAGTGACATCGACCTTTGGGTGTTCTTTAAAGAAATAAAAATGGAATATTTAAAACAGGTTGGGGAGATAATCCAGAATGTTGGCAATAGACCTGAAATAAATCCACAATGCACAACATTTATAGAAGTATCCAGTCAATCGTTTACTTATCAATTTAGTCCAATACAGTTTTTTCTTGATGGAAAAATATTGCATGGAGAACTAAAATTACCTACACCAACAAAGAAAGAGATATTGTTAGAAATAGGAAGACTTTCTGCATTTGTATTAATGAGTGTCCGACATTACATCACAGCGAATGAAGATGAAGCATCACTCATTGAAAGAAAACTACACAAATGGGTATTGAAGCAGTTAATATTGGCGATACGATATGAAGCGTATTTCAAAGATGATAAGTTGTTGAGAACAAGGGAACAAATGGATAACCATGAGTTTTCTAAAGAGAAGCGAGAAATAATAAAGGCTTACTATGAATTATTAAAAGGAGAATATAATGGCACATGTGAGGATATATTACAGAAAGCCGATGGAATGTCGAAAACTTTAATAAATAGTGTTGAAGAAGTACTAATGCTTGAATATAGTAATCGAAAGCCAGAACCTGATGTTATTAAAATTGATATTGAAGAATGGCAAAATAAATTGGGTCTTGAATTATTTGGTAAGATAGTTGTACTATTGTCTGTACTGGTTCAGCGGGAATCGGACAAAACAGGGGTCTGATTTAAGGTGGAAAATTGGTTATTATATTCCATCCTTTTCGCCCTTGCCAAGGCCAGTTTTTCATACCGCTTGTTAATAATTTCCTCTTTCCGTCCCAAT
>JAUVZL010000072.1 GCA_030602565.1 Candidatus Stahliibacteriota bacterium | reverse complement strand
ATTTATAGAAGTAAAAGGTATGTATAATGAATACCCGGTAGCTTTTCGGCTTTACGATTCAGTTATACGCGATCTGGGATCACCTATCGGTATTCCATTAAAATCGTCTAAATACTGGGTATATTTAGTTTATAATGTCTTCATTAATGAAAAGCCTTGTTTGGTAATATTGAATTCCAAATTCATAAGGAAACATGCAAAAAAAGGTAAGGATTACTGCATTCATATTCATAAAGTTCGTGATGGTATAGTGCGAAATAACTTAAAAATCCATGAATTAGATAAACTTACTAAAACTAAAAAATCGGTCATAAATAATTTCTTCAAACGTCTATAACTGATTTATGGAAATCGCGACATTGCGAAATATAGCACATGTTGGAAGAATCGAGTCGCCTATGAAAAAATTGCCTCTCGATACACTCCTCTCAATACTTCGAGATCTACGACGAGACCTACGGCAGCCAATAGATATAAGGAGCCCAAAAATGAAACTAGCAAAAAAGCAAAGCCCCTCGATTCCAGCGGGACACTGAGTTTTACAATTTCTAAATCCCGATTCCTTAGAGGGGCAAATCCTAGATTTGAGCAAAATTCGTGACAGCCATTATCTTTTTATGTTAGCACAATTGTATAAACGTGCAAAAGCCCGATTTAGGGTCATTGATGTGGTTACTTGTCACAAAATTAACCCCCGTCCCCAGGCTGTATGACTCGGTGATTCGTGCTGAAACACAACGCTTTAACGTATGTACAGTTATATTGTTTCTTCGTCTAGCCGGCCCCACTTCTCTCGAAATTCTCTTTTAACTGTCTCTGGAGTTATGTTAACATAGAGCTCCGTAGTCGAAAGATGGCCATGCCCCAATACCAACATCATTGTTCTTGTTGATATTCCCTTTTCAATTGATCTTGCTGCAAAAGTGTGTCTCAAAACACGAGGGCAGCAGTGTGCAGTTACACCTGCCCTTTTGGCTACTTTCTGAACAATTCTTTCTATTTGCCTTTTACCAACCGGGAATTTATCGTTGAAGGTAAACCACTTTTCAAATATTGTACGTGAAATGCGGGTTAAAGGAATAATCCTTGTTTTAGACATACTACCATACAGACCACCTTTGCTATCCGGTATGGTAATTCTGTCCTGCCATCTAAAATTCTGTTTGGTTAAATTTGCCAGTTCACCGACTCTAAGACCTGTCTCAAGGAGCCCATTTACTACCAATTTCTCAGTTGGTGTCTGACAGATATTTACCAGCTTAGCTTGGTCTTCTATTGATAATGGTTTCAGTTTAAATTCATATGCCATAGTTCGCTATCCTTTGCAAAGGCGAACTTTTTACTGCCTTCGCAGTGTATTTATATCCGAGATTTCGATGTTTGTCAACTGTGGAATTAACTTGAGTTCGCATTTATAGGTGGAAGGCGAACTCTAGTTTTGTGTGATTGTTCGAGAAAAACGAACGCTGGGTAGTCCTTCATTCAAGTTTTTGCCTGGAATCATTTTTAAACTCTCGTAGCCACATGTCAGCTGTTCTATCCGCTTCTTCCTCTTGTTTTTTCATTTCCTCATCTGTTAAATCTTCAGATAATGAACTTTTGTGACTTAAGTAGAAATGGGCGATCTCATGGAGGACAGTACGTAGCCGCTTACGTGATCTTCATGTTCATACTCATGTGGGCGATGTTCGGGTTTTCGCTGTACTGGCAGATCCAGAATTCGGACCTGGCATCGTCCTACACGATCCGGGTATACACGACGGATGGCAAGACGATCGATTCAGTGAAGATAGTGCAAGAGGAGGAATGATGGCAGTAAGAAATATCACAACTCAGATCGCGTCAGAGAAGACGATATCCGAGATCATCAAGATCCTAGCGCAGTTCGGTGCGAAGAGGATCCTGCAGGATCTCGATGACAACACGAACGTGATCGGGATCAGTTTTGTAATCGAACCGGCTCCGGACATGCGGATACCGATCAAGCTGCCGATGAAAGTCGAGAAGGCTCGAGCGATCATCGAGGACACAGTGCGCGAACGGAAGCTACCGAAGAAGTTTCTCAAAGAGCCGTACCACACGGATCAGGCGATGCGCGTCGGCTGGCGCATCATAAAGGACTGGGTGCACTCACAGCTGTCCCTGGTCCTCATGAACTACGCTGAGCCGGTGGAGATCTTCTTACCGTATGTCTACGACGTGAAGAGCAATAAGACAGTGTTTGAGCAGATGCTTGAGGGGAAGCTCAAGCAGATGGCGCTGGGGCATGAGGAGGGCTGATGCCACTAAATTTATTTTCTCCGTCTGAACTTTTCACTAATTTCTGCTTTCCATTTTTTCATGGCTTCTAAATAAGTGGGAATGTTCAGTTCGTTTCCCATAAAAATATCAGCAAGTTCTTTGATCAATGGTAATTCCTTCGCAATTCGCATATTATCAACATAATTATTTGGGTTAACTACTTGCTCGCCCTTCATTTTTCGTCGCCAATCGGCATGAGCTAACGCACAACGACCTGAGGAATAAAGATACTGGCCTATGTCTCCTACTTTTTCATTTTCTAAATGATTAATTAAATCTGGTCGATTGCGTATATTCTCTATATTATCGTTAATCCATTTGACAACTTGTTTTCGATTTGGATATCTAATTGTAATGATTTTGAAGTAACTCAAGAAACTGTAAAAAACGCTATTTGTAGTAATTCCTTCACGGTATAATCCTAATGCAAGTTTTTGAATATCATCAGTACAGATTTGACTATAGGCTACAAGATCAACGTGTTGCACGAGATCTTTGCGCATCCAAGAGGGTTGTTTATGACCCCCGGTTTTTTCAGAGCTTTCTATCCATGAGTGGAGTAATTCGACTTTAGTTTGGAACAACCATGACAATTCACTCAGAAAACCAAAGATAGCTTCGTGTGCTTTGTCACGTTTCTTTGAAGTAGTCTCAAGAAATATATTAGGTGCAAATGGATGTTCATCTATTCTAATTTCCATATCAAAACCATCGTACTTCCTTACACATGAAGATGAGCGGAAACCATAATTGGTATCAAAACATTGATTGATCCAAATTTTACTGCCTCCTCTTCTCTATACAGCACGACCCAAACTTACCAAATGAATATTAGAATTTTGATTCATTTCAAATTCTAAAATCATGTTTTCGATATTCGCAACTAATACCTGACCTATCGCAGAACTCATTCGCAAAAGCAAGACTCGATTCAATTCCCCACTTACAACAGCCATAACTTAAGATTTTTTGTGGGTAGAAAATATCACCCTCACATGCAAGAGAATTTAGCGGAAATTTCGAACCGAGTTTATTGAGAAATTCCTCCTCTGATTTCTGAGAGAGCTTTCTTGTGCACGGAATAGCTACTGATTTCGGGCGTGGGTGCATTAAGACATTTCTCAATTTAATAAGTAGATTGACATCTTGATAGAGAATTGATTCTTTGTCGAACTTAGGCTTATTAACTATAGTAAGAGCAACCTGATATTTCTGCAAAATAGAATATCTAGTTCTCATTTGCTCTTTTTCTTGCCACTTTCTTCCCAGTTTTTCAATGAGAGGTTCCGGTATATTTTTAGCGTCATTTGCTATTTGCTTGGTCATTATATCATAAGAATCACCAAAGATCTCGTTAATATTCGCTTCTAGAAAAGCAACTGTTGCGAATATAGATGCTATGACATATCCCTGATGAACTTCTAATGTTACCACATCAATGGCTATTTTCCCTTTTGATTCTATCTCATTTGCTTTTTTTGCAAAAAATATCGCTGATTGAATATACCGGATTGAAAAGTAGGTTCGGAGAACACGTACGACACTATCTTTGAGCGCAACCTCCGATTTTGAAGTCACACTATTTTTTTTCATAATCTTACCCCTGGTGGTTATTGTAGCGCGAAACGAGGAGGTGTCAAGGGTTGACAGAAAGAGATTGTCTGTTATAATCCTTGGAGTATAAGAGGAGGCGATATGACAATAAACTTATTAATGTTACTTGCCACAGTCATCCTTGCCTATTGTGCATATAGAAGCTGGAAATGTTCTGAAAATCTTGCTCAAAATGCAAATATGACCTGGGATTTACAGAGAAAACTATGGGGTGAATTGGGGTCAAATCTCTACATTCTACATAAGATATTGACATTTGGAGAAGAATGGGTATACTGCAGTAATGGCGAGGGCTTTAAGAATTCAATTTCCAGGTGCCTTCTATCATATTACCTGTCGAGGAATTGAGCGCCGGCATATTTTTCTAGATGACAAAGATCGTAACCGATTTCTTTCATTACTTTCAATATCATTAGAGACCTATCAGGTTGTACTATATGCATACATTCTTATGAACAATCATTTTCATTTGCTTATTCAGACCAAAAAGGCGAACTGTTCTGAGTTTATGCGTCATTTTAATATTTGTTATACGGGTTGGTTTAATTGGCGTTACAGTCGTTGCGGTAATCTCAATCAGGGGAGGTATAAAGCGTTTTTGATCGATGCGGACAGCTATCTACTTGAGGTATCGCGGTATCTTCATTTGAACAGTGTGCGTGTGCGCCAGATGGGGTCATTGGATTATCGGGAAAAGTGGCGTTATGCCCGGGATTACGGGTGGAGCAGTTTGCCTGGTTATGTGCGTGAGCGCCGTGCGCTTCCAATGATTGATTACGATTTACTCTTATCAATGGTTGGTAGTCGTCGGGGGTATCGTACATTTGTTATTGATGGTTTGAGACGAGATATTGCGAGTCCATTTAAGAAAGTGCAGAGCAGAATGATATTGGGAGATGCGGATTTTGTAGCGCAGGCGAAGCGCTATCTAGGGCGTGGTTCAGTCCGTGATCAGCCTTCCTATCGGGAGTTAGTGATGAACGTATTAGAGCCTGAGCTAGTAGTGGGGATATTGCGGAGGGAGTGTGGGATTAGTGAGGAGTCATTGAAGGTGCGTAAATCAAATGGAGTGATTCGTGGGATAGCGGCGGAATTATTATACAAATATTGTGAGATAACGCAATCCCAGATAGGAAATATATTAGGTAGCATTGATTATGGTGCGGTATATCTGCTACGACGGCGTTTAAGGGAAAAGATGGCTGAGAATGAGGCGGTGAGTGAGAAATACAAGGAAATTGAGGCAAAGGTGATGAATGCATGTAGCATGTAGAGATTTGACCCCCATCTCCTCCACATATTGTCCAATACCTAATGCCAACAGAGGTATATCAGATTGTTGATGTCGCCAGGGAAGGAAGTAAAGGAGATCGAAACAGTCTCTTGATCAAAACATTATTTGAAACCGGTCTCAGGATTAGTGAAGCTCTGTCATTAACACCAAGAATGATTGGTGAGTATGAGGGTCATTCAGTTTTGTATATCAAAGGTAAAGGTAAGAAACCAAGAATGGTAGCTTGTCCTGATGGTTTAGCTCACCAGTTGAAAAGCCATGCTTATACTAATAAACTGAACCTGGATGATAGGATATTTAATATCAACAGGAAAAGAGCTTGGCAGATCATTAAGGAAACAGCAAAGAAAGCTGGTATTCAGAAGAAGGTGTATCCACATCTATTTAGACATTCTGATGCTATTGAAAGACTGAGACAAACAGGTAATCCGAAATCATTACAATATCATTTAGGGCATTCAACGACTTTTATGACGATGAGATATTTAACTACTTTAACAGCCGAAGAGGCATTAAGGATTCAACAGGAGGTTGAGTTTGAAAAATAAGCTGAAGAAAACTTACTTCGGATATACATCCAAAAAGGAGATATATCCGAACTTAAGTTCAAATATAATCGAGTTATATGAAATTGGGCTGAAATATTTATTCAAATGAAGGAGTTGCTATGAAAATTGTAATTGAACAATTTACATCTATTGTAATTAATGAAATAGAACTTGGTTGGATTGTAAAATGTGGGCACTGTAATGGGACAGGAGTCGAACCAACATACGACACGAAAACTTGTACTTCATGTAATGGAATTGGAAAAAGAAAATTGCTTTTACCAAAAGATGCTGATTTATCTCTTAATTGGGGACCTGTTTTTTGTGGTCATTGCCAAGGAAGTGGTGTTGAACCAACATATGATACAAAGACATGTACATGTTGTGATGGTATAGGTGCTCAAGTTGGAGCATTCCCAAGAGTAAAATGTGGAAAATGCGGAGGATCTGGAATCGAACCCACATATGATACTAAAACATGTACAGGAAAAGGATGTAATGGAAGGGGCACAGTTCATATTTATCATATTAGATAGTTTCAGCCCAACTTCATCTAACAGAGCATATGTGCTCCGCTTTGCTTCGGACTTCGCCACATTTGCCCTTCGGGCAAACGTCACATATGCTCGGAACGTTAGACGAAATTATAGATTAAAAAGGTGGCAGGTCTTGACATTAGACAATTGTTGTATATAATAAATATATGTCACGGCCATTAAGGATTGAGTATCCAGGTGCATTATATCATGTGGTGTCTCATGGTAATGGCAGGCTGTGGTTATTCAAGCATGATGATGGCTACAGCATGTTTTTAGATATCTTGGGTGAATATATTAAGAAGTACCATGTTGTTATCCATAATTTTGTTATCATGCGCAATCATTTTCATCTTGTAGTGGAAACAAAGTCAGCGAATTTGGGTCTTTTTATGAATCAAGTATTGCGGGATTATGCGATGTACTTCAATCGTGTGAGTCGGCGTCGGGGCAGTAACGGATGTGGGGTCAAATCTCGAAACTTGACAAATGCTACAAAAGGAGCAAATGGTATCATCTTGTTAAAACTTGGAGAAACGGAGACAAAGAGAAAGGGAGAAACGGTTGCTTCACAGATGAAAAAATTGCCTCTCGATACACTCCTCTCAATACTTTCGAGATCTACAACGAGATCTTCGACATCCTGGTGAGTTGGACACTGAATGCAATACGCCGGATAAAACTTAATATATTACCATGGCCACTTAACGCGATACCATGTTCCTTTGCTGGCGGCTGGGAATCTGCCACAAGCAAACCAAATTAGGTCTTGTCCAGGACAGGCGACATTTGAAAAAATTGTGCCCGAGTTTTCTGATTGTCGTTCAACTTCACTATCTGAGAGAATTCTTACTATGTCATCAGGCATCTTTTTAATTTTGGCAGAGTGCACTAACTCTTTGATGCGATTTAGACGCTTAACCAATGATTGTAGTATGAGTTTATTAGCAGACAAAGATATGTCTTCACTAAGGGAGTGATTGGTGCCAAATATTTTTCCGTGACGGAGCTCAATTCTTATGTAACTTGTCTTGTGACATTCAAATAGAGCGGACTCCTGGGTTTTCCCATCAATAACATACAGAGCAATATCTCCATCATGCGCATATTGTCTAAGCAGCGATTCAACTTGCTTAATCGATTTGCAGGTCTCTAAGGCTTCTCGAACAAGGAAGATACTTGGTATAAATGGTTTAGCTTGATGCGAATTATGGGATTCTGGAAGTCCATTTATCTGAATCCATAATTTTTCCTTATTCATACCTATTGTTGCACATACATCCCCTGTCCATCCAAAGGTTAGAGTAGGCACTCTGTTGTTAATAGCACGAGCAACAGCTGTGTATGTACCAAAATTGTACCAATCATTATTATGACCAATCCATAGTTCTCCGTTAACGTGATAGATAATACTAGTACAACTTTGCAGGGCATAACCGCAATAATGATAATCGACAATTCGCTTCAAAGGAATACCCGTAGCACCAGCGATACCCTTCATTTCTTCCTGATAATGTAAGGGGATTTTATGAAACCATTGCATTGATTCTTTTTCCATCTTCTGTTTGTTCAATAGTCCTGCTGCTATGAGCCCGTCGTCAAGTAGATTGCGAATTATTTGTTCTAGTTTATCTTTCAAGAAAAAACCATAATCCGTGCCTACTTTGTAAGGGTCTCCACTGTAATTCAATATGGAAAGCGGATTATCTTTCATATGCTTCACAAATATATGAGATAAGGATTGAAAGTCAAGTTAGATTTTACAAATGCGCTTCACCGCCTCAAACACCACCCTCAATGTTTTGCCTGTTTGTTATCTATAACATTCTGGTGAGGCGAGCTGGATAGGTAGAGTAGTGGACTGTCCAGCCGGGGTTTTGTGCCTTTATTTTAACAGGATTACTTTTTTTGTCTCTTTATAATCTGATGCTTCAACCCTCACAAAATACACACCTGCAGGAAGTTTCTGATTATTATTATCGCAACAATTCCAGATGAAATCATTTTCTTTTATTGTTTTGTCAAATACGCTACGACCAATGACATCATATATTTTTAAACTAATATTACTATAGGGGAAACTAAATGTAACTTCTTTGTAGATTGGGTTGGGGAAAATCATAAAATCATTTATTTTTTCATTTTTTTCTTCCCAACAATAGGGTGATCCATCGGCATAGATTCTCTGTAAGTATACATCAGGACTAAATCCTAATAACGTATCATCATATTGGTATTGGTGTACCCATGCTGAATAAAAACCTCCTAGACCGTCTGTGATTATCCTGCATTGATCATTTTTCTCGAGACTGCATACTGATACACCTTCAGGTGGTTGCCACAGGAAGGTGCCCAAGCTATCCAGACTCTGCGCTAAGATCTTCTCAGTGTTTATTCCGGTCCATTGAATGATAACACCACCAGAATCATTTTGTAGCATACGCGGATTGTGAAAAAGCCAGTTATCAACAGTTACTATTATCCCATCAGGTCCCCATAGTTTATTACCCGCACTGTCGAGATGCTGGCAGTGTATTAGCAGTTGGTAAATACGTGCGTCTTCCCAGCAGATGAACAAACCATTTGTTCCGTCGACAACGAGTTGCGCGTCTCTCTGGTAGTCCAGTCCAATGCCAAGCTCAACTCCACTGGGATCCCATAATGCTACGCCCTGCCAATCGAATTTCTGTGCATACAGGTCTATATCAATATCACCATTGCGACAGTCTTCCCAGACTATCACAAAATGACTATCATTAACCACTGCGACTTCAGGTTGAAATTGATGAGAGTTAAAAGAGATTAGTTGTTTGCCATTTGATTCCCAGTAAAGATTTCCGGTCGCATCGAATATTTGGCCATATATATCATAGTTGCCGTTTCTTCGATCTTCCCACAATATGATAAAGTATCCATTTCCCAGGTCTGCAAGAGTCGGCTGATACTGTGGTCCAGGTGACGTACATAAAGGCAGTCCCGTGGAAATCCAGCACTGATTACCCAGGCTATCCAGACGTTGCGCGTAAATGTCATTATCACCACTGCGGCAATCCTGCCACACTACTACCATGCCCTGGTTTTGATCGGAAATCGTAACTGCATTGAATTGTAAGCCTGCAATATCGCAAACTACTACTCCTGTTCCCCATTGCAAATTACCATTTTCATCAACCCTCTGAGCATAGAGGTTAAAATCATCGCTACCACGGGCATCAACCCAGCATAAAATGGCACCACCTATACCGTCTTCTATAACCCTCACGCCCAATTGATGACCCTGAACATCACAGATTATAATTCCCTGTGGATTCCAGAGCAAATTACCAGTGCTGTCCACTCGCTGCATATAGACATCATAATTACCATTACGGTTGTCATCCCAGGCATAGTACACGCCACCTGAACCATCATGGCAAATCCACGGATCAACTTGAGTACTATCACTATCATAAATTAGAATGCCATTGACAGGCCAAAGTGTCAAAATAAGAAAGATTATATGCACGGTCATCGATAGTAACAGGTTCTCTGTAGATCAAAATAAGGACATCCCCATTCGATATCTGCAGGAGCACCATGCAATTTCCAGATATATATCATTTTTCCAGTTAAACCTGAACCTGATACAAGTCCCAACTCTATGAACCCATCATTGTCGATGTCAGCAACAGTCAAGGAATTGTAGTAATTCATGCTTCCCTGAGAACGAATAGGCCAGCCGTAACACATCTCAGCATTGTGATAAAATGCTGAAGTGCAATTCTCACCAGATTGGGCAATGATTTCTTTCTCAGGTGTGAAATCAATGTTTGCAATTACAGGATTCATCGCCCCCCAACTGTGCGTTTTACCTGAACCAGGTAAATAATTGCCGTTTCTGTCTAATAAACGAATGGGGCGACCAGTTGCAGTAATAACAATTTCGATCTCCTGATCATTGTCAAGATCCCCAACCGCAAAATGGTATTGATCAGGGTGGAACACAATACCCTTAGAAAAGTATTTTGGCCATCCAGGTTGATTGGAACCATCGTGTCGATAAATATATAAACATCCTGTATCGGCCCAGGGTGTGCAGGAACCTACGAAAACTTCCAGGAAATTGTCATGATCAATATCGCAGAGGATGATTTCACCAGGTCCACAGTCTGAAGTGAAAATACTCTGGACCGGAAACCCTGATTGAATTGTTCCATCGTATCGGTAACAGTGCAGAGAATCTAACCATGTATTATAAAGTATTTCCTTATAACCATCATTGTCAATATCGGCAACTGCCGGATGGGTATAAATATATTGTGGTGTTACTATGGGCCATCCTGATAATGGTTGACCATCTTTGCTTAAGACGTAGAGGAGAGCACTGTCGCCAAGAAAATCAACAAAACAAATAATGTCCAAAGAATCATCGGCATTTACATCGGCAATCGCAACCTCGATATGGTAGCATCCTGGAAACAGCAGAGGAAAACCGGACACCAATGATCCGTCACCATTAAATGCATACAATCCCTCTTGTGTCCCAATGATAATCTCGTCAACACCATCGTCATCCAAATCTCCAAAAGCGGGTAGCCATATAATCATATCATTACTGAATCTCCATAGCTCTTGTGCGTGATGATCATACACATATAGCGTGCCACTCTTTTCAATGCCATACATAATTGGCACGATTACTTCAAGATTACCATTACCGTTTATATCTGCAAACGATATACCTGTTGAGACAACATGTTCACCGGTATATGATAGCGGCCAGCCTGGCATGATGCAAATTGGTGGTAATTGAATAAATAGTAATACAAATATAAACATGTGTCCTCTAAATTGAAATTTTTATCACTGATTGTTCAAAATGATTATTATTCGATTTATATTTGAACTGCATAGAGTACAATATCTCTATTCCTACTTTCACAATCTATTATAACATTTTTTGTGAAAAATTTGTGAAATTTATGTGGGGAATTGGTGTCAAATCTTCACTCTTCACAAATCCAAATCTGTAAAAGTGGGAAGAAGTAGGTGTTGAACTTCAATTGACAGTGGTTTTCTTTTAAATTTATATGTCATAGTTCGCTTCTCTGTGCAAAGGCGAACTTTTGCTATCTTCGCAGGATATCTATACCCGATATTTCGATGCTTGTCAACAATAGAATTGACTTGAGTTCGCATTTATAGATGGAAGGCGAACCAATCCGCGTTTGCTCTTCAACATGTTCTACCGTCGGAATCTTATAAAGTCGTATTCAATATCTTTTCTATCAAGCTCTTGTCTTTTCTTGATTTTCAGGTCAAACAACACAAAGTCAGGTAAATCCTCTATATTTATCGTCTTTCCTTCTTTGTCAGAAAGTATGAGTCGAAAAATATATGGAGTCCTTTCTCTGTATCTTTTACAAAATGTAGGTAGATAGGACTTTGGTGTAATCACAAATTCCTTACCAAGCATTAGAACCATGTGCATCTTATGATGAACGCGAGTCTTATCAGATTCGCATTGTTCTCTTTCAACTTGATTAAAGAAATCAGACGCTGTCTCTCTGGCAAAACTTGGATAACAAAAAAATATATATTTGTCCTCGTCATCAAGGATTATGCTGGCACATATATTATTTCCGTCGTCCTTTAGCTCTCCATAAGACCACTCAAGCAATAGAGAATGTATCTTCTTAGCATATTCAGCATCAGAAAATATCCAGCTTACGACAGGGATTTGACCTCGCATATTTGGAGATGTTGCGTAACCAAAACCACAACCCGTCCATTTTTGAGTCTCTATCTCGAAATTTGGTAGTGGATGCACATACATACTGCAATATGAGAAAATTGTTTTTTCAATAATAAACAGAACAAGAAAGATAATAAGACCGAAAACAAAGGCGGTGAATGCTGATTTAAAGGCCAAAAAAGCAGATATAAGACTTATTATAGTCAAAACATATTTAACAGACTTAACAACATTCTCATATCTTTCATTTATAACAATTTCAAAGAATCGTCTTTTACGGCGGAACATAAAATTAAATCGCACTTGATTTAAACGAAGTAGCAATCTTCGTTTTATGTCTTGTTTACCCTTCTTCAACATGCTGTATTCTCTATCCTCTACGAATTTCCCAGATAATTACTTTTAGCCTTCTTGGCTCATTTTCTCATCTAATTTTTGCAATAATTTCGTGCAAGATATCTCTATTTCATTGAAGTCATCAATAAGTAGTTTTAATGCTTCAGCTGCTTTTCTTGATGCCTTGTTAACTTCACGACTTATACCTTTTAGGTTTATAATTGTTGTCTCAAATTTTTTTGATTGAACAATGTCATATCTAATAATTTTTTGTAACTCACTAATCGTGTTGCGGTATTCAATAATTCTCTTTTTATTGTCTTCGGTAAATATACGTGAATATTTTATAAGCCCAGTCGTGTTGTCAAAAAAGGATCTAAATGTGATTTTAAAAATTGACTCCTTTTCATTCAATTTTTCCGCATATTGAACCAAATCTTTTGCCGCAATAAATGTCAGTCCGTATATTTTTGACGATTTGTTTGGTGAGTTACCATCTTTAATATTAAGAAGTTCTGTTCTGCTTCAGATGGAACTTGACAAACGGGCATAGTTGAATAAGGTGGGAAGGAAGGAGCAGAAATGGACAGAAAAAGGCGGCGGTTTAGTTCTGAGAAGAAGGTTGAAATCTTGCGAGAGCATTTAAAGAACAAAG
>JAUVZL010000091.1 GCA_030602565.1 Candidatus Stahliibacteriota bacterium | reverse complement strand
ATTGACAAACTTCAGTTATCGAGCTTACTGGGGAAAAACCGAAATCGATCTTAAAATTATCCCCAAAAAACAAATATCTGCTTATCATCAAGGTAAATTAATCCAGAAATTTCGTTATAATGGTGAAAAATGATTGACACCGGCAAAGAACTGAATACTATAAAAAGGGGACATACCGCTGTGCAGTTAAGGGGACATTCTAGCTGTGTCGTAACAGACCCAATAAAAACCACGGAAATACTATTTGAGTTTACAAGAATTCTAGGGGATGTCAAAACTTAAATCTCGAAATTCAGAATAAACCAAAGATGCACAACTATATCTAAATCATAGAAACCTGTTTCATTTTTAGTACCGTTTCAAACTGGAAATGTCTGGTTTTCCCAAGTAAAGATTGACTTCTTTGATTCGATTAGTATAATTCAATATGAAGATAAAAACGAGTGTTTCAATTATTCTTTTTTCTTTCCCCTTTGCAGCGTTGTGTTTTGCGAATCGTGGTATGATCCCGGTTAATCCTAATATCATTATTTTCGAGCCGACGCAGCGCGCAATGATCGCGTGGGATGGCACGCAGGAGATCCTTTTATTGAGTACGGATTTGCGTGCTTCGGATTCAACCCTACTATTGGAGGTTTTGCCGCTTCCTTCAGAACCCGAAGTGAAAAAAGGTGACCTTGAGACGTTTCGCAAAGCCACTGATCTTATAAACAGTAAGTTGCGTGAAGCAGCGATGTTCAGCAAGCGGAATAGTGAAGGACTAAGCGAGCCCAAGACTCCCAGCGGTGAAGTTACATTTCACGAAAAGATAGGCGCTCATGATATTTCAGTGACCCACCTGCTTGATGCTGATGGGTTTGTTGATTGGGTCCGCGATTACTTAAAGACGCTTGATATTGAAGAAGATGTGATTTCCGAAACGATGAAAGGACTTATTGAAGAATATGTCAAAGACGACTTTACCTGGTTTGTTTTTGATGTGGTCACACTGGGCACAGAAACTGTGACTAATGAACCTATTCAATACGCTTTCAAGACTGATAAACTCTACTACCCTTTGAAAATCACCCAGACAGGTGAGGGACACACATCGATTGAATTGATGATATTGACCCCTCAATTACTGAGGAATTTCCCGGGTTTGCCGATCAAGAGAATACATCTGCCGCATGACCCAATCACGATTACTAATGATGAGTTAAAAGACCTTAACGAGGATATGTTTGAACTTCTGGGAAAGCTTGAGGAAATGCGACTGCGGATTTGGGAAATAGAGGGTGAACTCAAGTTCTTTGATGAGGATTTGATTGCGTATTGAAAACAAGAAGGGATAAGAAGGCTTGAGATGGCATAAGAAGGCTAAGAGGGCTTAAACAAGGCGAGGATAAGGCAAAAGAAAAAGGCAGATGGCAAGAATAAAAAAACGTAAAGAGTATAAGAAGAAATTCGATTATACACCAAAGTGGCTTAAGAAGAAAAAGCTACGTCACCAGTCTAAGTATTTGTCCGGTCCAAGGATATTTCCTGATCCAATAACCGGTAGAGAAAAAGCAACAGACCTGATTGACGAGGCGTTTCTCGCCTACAATGCAGCGCGTATCAAGGAATCTTGCCGCTTATACGTTGAAAAAATGCTCAAACCAAAAGTCTGCGTGGGTATGAGTTTGGCGGGCGCGCTTACACCAGCTGGTCTTGGTAAGTCAGCAATCGTACCTTTGATCAATGCTGGATTTGTGGATTGGATCGTATCGACCGGCGCTAATTTGTACCATGACCTGCACTTTGCATTAAATCTTAACCTACATGTTGGTTCTTGCCATGTGGACGATGCTGAGTTAAGGAAGAACTATATCGTCCGGATTTATGATATCCTACTCAGCTATCCAGATTGTATGGTCGAGACTGATAAGGCAGTGCGCGGTATTTTGAGTAATGAAGAATTCCAGAAAGAAATGGGTACTGCTGAATTCCATTATCTGCTCGGCAAATATGCCGCCCAGGCTGAAGAGCGAAATGGCATTAAAGGTGCCTCAATGCTGGCCGCGGCTTTTCGTGCCGAAGTTCCGATTTACACGAGCGCGCCTGGTGATTCTGGTCTTGGTATGCATCTGGCCGAGAATGCCCTGCGTGATTTTGGCACCCGGCTTATTCCATCAATTGATGTTAATGAAACAGCCGCGATTGTTTATGCAGCAAAAAAAGCAAAAGGTAAATCAGCAGTTGTGCTCATCGGCGGCGGCAGTCCGAAGAATTTCATGCTCCAAACCGAGCCGCATATCCAAGAAATCCTGCACATACCAGATGTTGGTCATGATTATTTTCTGCAGATAACTGATGCCCGTCCTGATACTGGCGGTCTGTCCGGCGCAACGCCGCACGAAGCAGTATCCTGGGGTAAGATCGATCCTGACCGATTACCTGATGCAGTGGTGTGTTATCTGGATGCCACGGTTGCCTTGCCATTACTTACACATTATGCCCTGGCAAAGAAAAAGAAAAGACCGTTGAAACGGCTTTATGCAAAACGGGATAAACTTGTGAAGGAGTTGAAAAAAAGATACTGGCAGGAAAATGAATAACACGCTTACGCTGAATATACGCTAATATTCCGAAAAACGCAGTTTTTCAGAATAAGCTGAAGACACATTTCATTGAAGACACGTCCGCCATACGATATGGCGAACTGAAGATATACTTCGTTGAAGAAAAAATAAAACAAATAGACAAAAGAAACGATCTGAACGGTACTAACGTTCAAAACGATTTAAACATTTCTAATTACTCAGTGACTTAATTACCAATTACTTCCTTTTTTGCTGGTCCATTCATTATTCCCTCGCCCCTTTGGGGAGAGGGTAAGGGTGAGGGGTTACTGTTCTCTACTCCTTACGATCCAAAACGATCTAAACATTTTCAATTACTCAGTGACTTAATTACCAATTACTTCCTTTTTTGTTGAAAACAAAAAAGGTGAGTGAGGGGACTTGAACCCCCAACCATTGGAACCACAGTCCAATGCTCTGCCAATTGAGCTACACCCACCGTAAAAAGAACGAAGTTCTTTTTAGCTAATAGCTTATAGCAAATAGCATATAGTTAATTCTACACACAATTCTCGGTTTTACAAGTAATCCATATTACCATAAGCTATAAGCAATAGGCTATATGCCATAAGCCATTCGCCATCTGCAATTAGCTCGACCGCTATGCGGTCGAATACCCCGCACAGGATTTGAACCTGTAACCCGCTGATTAAGAATCAGCTGCTCTGCCGGGTTGAGCTAGCGGGGCGCCAAAACAGATACTAGATGCTAGATATTAGATTCTAGCTATTTCATTACAATAATATCACCGTAATCGAGTCACCAGAGGTAGCACATTTCCATCCCTCTGTCATTGCGATCCGCCTCGGGCGGAGAAGCAATCTTAGAGAAATCCCGTCACAAATCCCCCTACTCTCTACTCCCTACGCTCTTGTCTCCTCGCCCCTTTGGGGAGAGGGCTAGGGTGAGGGGAATATATTTTTATTACAATATAAACCCCTCGATAAACTCAGAACACATAATCTCTCACTCGCATTCACGAGTTCGAGATGCTCAATTCTGTAATAACATCAAAGATGTTAACAGAATTGGCACACGCCTGGAGGGATTCGAACCCACGACCTACGGATTAGAAATCCGTTGCTCTATCCGACTGAGCTACAGGCGTATATAGCTTTGCTAATTTTCATCCTCAATTTGGTCCACTTTTGGGCCATTTTTTTCTGAGGATTTTGGTCTGGACTTCATAATCTTGCGCAGATGTTCTTCATTCGGCTCACCATACTGCATAGTCGTCTTAATACTCTTATGACCCATAAGCTTGGACAGAGATGCTGTATCTACTCCTTCGCTTTTCTTATCTGTTCCGAATGCGTGTCTTAAGTCGTGGATGCGAAGATTTATGATTTTAGCTCTTTCTTTAGCTCGCTTAAACTCACCACGGAAAGAGTAACGCCTATTACCGTCTTTGCTTGGGAAAAGCCATTTCGATGTCGCTCGAGCTTGGCGTCTTGTAAGAATCTTATGCACGGTTTCATCCATGTAAACGACGCGTCCTTCACCTGTTTTACTGTCAAGCACGGTTATTTTCCAGTCACCAAGGTCAATATCACGCCAGGTTAAGCTAAGGATACCATGATTTCGTGTGCCGGGGCGTATCCCTGTATAACGTGCGATGATAAGATAATCCCGCAATTCAGGTTCAGATGCACTGAGCAGTCGCTGCCATTCGTCAGGAGTGATAGGACGTTTTCGTGGTTTTTCCTTGAACATCGGAAAGCGTTGTAAAGGATCAGTTCGCAGCAGCCCCCATTCGTGGTTTGCAAGATTTGTAATGCGTTTCATTAGGGCAACCTCGCGGTTAATAGTGCTGTCCTTTACCTCTTTCTTCCGTGAAACGTCCTCGATATATATCTGTCCATTGCGTCGTTTGGTTCGGTATGCTCTCATTTGTTCTCGGAGTTGTTCTTCAATAATCGGTTTACCGCCGAACTCAGCGAGCAGGAATTTGCTGCTCGTTTTATCACGATCACGTGACGATGGTGCTTTGTTAGGCCATTCTTCTTGCTTATAACGCTTGAATAGATTGTCAAAGATCACTTGTTTATACGGACGGTGGAAACCGAGTTGCATTTCTGCTTTGATATTTTCAACCATCAGCAGGGCAACTGCTTCATCTGCCGTCCCAAGACTGTAATGCCATCGCTTGCATTGCCAGGAATAGCGTACCCAATAAATCCCACTCTTGCCTCGAAGCTTGAGCTTGATTTCGGGTATTTTCATCTATTCCTCCATGCCCTTAGTATATGCAGCAGGGTCTGTTAGTCAACAATTTTCCGCGTACTGCACACGCGCGACGTGCGCTTGTTCCGCGTACTTAGCTTAAGCTCTTCTAAGCGCTCTTGGAGATCAAGCTTGTGGATCAAGACCCGGCTGCCTAATTTCAGACTGGGAAGGTATTTGCGTTGGCACATCGCATAGATCGTTTTCGTGCTCACGCCGAGCATTGTCGCGACTTGAGCCACGCTCAAATACCTGCCTTCGATGTTATTTTCACTCATACATTAACCTTTATCCTCTAAGGAGACAATAGCCGGATAGTATGTTCCCTTTTAACTGGTTGTACGATATCGATTTCTTTTCCATCGACATAATAAAGTACCTTTTCTCCACCTGAAATATCCTTCACTAGTTTTACTTGAAAATCATCGCGCTTTATTTGTCTCACCACAAATCTATATATGGGGTTTAACGGGATTAAGATACTTGGGCTGTCAATCTTCTTGAGAGTTTCAAATAGCTCATCCTGAAGACTTTCGTGCAGTACTGGCACATACTCATACACAAGCGCTGCAGCATTGATCAACAGAATCATTGATTTACTGTCAGAGAGTTCCTGGATAAGTGAAAGACGCTGATCAATATCTTCTTCAAATAGACATCTCTTAAATGCTCTAAAGAGAAGACGGCAAACCTCTGTTTGGATGTAGATCCTTCGCAGTTCACCGACCAAAGCAAGTCCGAATAAATCCACGATTGAGAAGAGATGACGCTCGTGTTTCTTTCTGGAAGTTTCTTTGCCGCTTAGCTTCAATTCTTTGTCCACGTAGTAAAGTACCTTGGGCTTGGTGAGTCCGACAATTTTTTTCACGTCCTTAAACATCATATTATGCTCTTTCAACTTGGCTATCACCTTATAGTAATTCTGCAAAAATTGCTCCTTAGCCTGTTTCACCTTCTTCATTTTAGCTCCTTGTTAGTTTGTCCTATATATATAACCTTCATTAGATAATTATAATCAATATTGATGGTTTGTCAAGGGGTGAAATCGACATGAATGTAATAGAGCCATTATTAGTGGTTTTGGACCCCTTTGGCTGATTCTTTCAGGATTGGTCATAATAAAATGGAACGAAACGCAAAGTCCGCTTTGTTATGCATGTCCGCCTCTGTGTGTGGCGGATGGCGGAAGAAGGTACTATATCCTCCAAAATAGTGAGTTGGAGGCAGTTACCTTTTTTGCTGAAGGTATTTTTAATAGTCTGTATTTGTGTTTGTAAATACGTGCTGAGTACGACGGAGGATAGATGCCCTGGATGGTTATTTGCCTTCCCCCGTCTGAGGTTTCTGTACCTTTTTATGTTTTGAAAAAATGATGGACATAATCTTGACTTTTACATTTTTTAGGGCATAATAGATATGTAGATATTATTAAAGATTTATATAATCTTTGGAGAAAAAAACATGGCAACACTAAATTTTAAGGGAAAAACATTTGTACAGAATCATCATTTGACGGTGAAGTATCATCAACTTATTCCCAGAAAGAATAAAAGCTCGACGGATAAACTAAGCCTTAACGATAATCTTATAATTCACGGAGATAATCTAAAAGCACTAAAAGCCCTTCTTCCTACTTATGCAGGTAAGGTAAAATGTATTTACATCGATCTGTTCTGCTTCAGATGGAACTTGACAAACGGGCATAGTTGAATAAGGTGGGAAGGAAGGAGCAGAAATGGACAGAAAAAGGCGGCGGTTTAGTTCTGAGAAGAAGGTTGAAATCTTGCGAGAGCATTTAAAGAACAAAG
>JAUVZL010000086.1 GCA_030602565.1 Candidatus Stahliibacteriota bacterium | reverse complement strand
CTTTGTTCTTTAAATGCTCTCGCAAGATTTCAACCTTCTTCTCAGAACTAAACCGCCGCCTTTTTCTGTCCATTTCTGCTCCTTCCTTCCCACCTTATTCAACTATGCCCGTTTGTCAAGTTCCATCTGAAGCAGAACATGTCTGCATTGAATAAACTCTGGGCTTTATGGGATTTGATGTATATGACCAACGAATATGATAAGGAAATGATAACAGCCAGGTCTTCTCGAAATAGATGCTCTGCAGTTACACTTTCTGTCGGACTGTTACAGGAATTGTATGAAGTTTTGACTGTAATCAATGAAGATATTGAGAAAGAAGGTAAAGTCCACAATAAAATTAAAGAGATTCTCACAGTATTCGATTCAAACAAACCGCGAAGTTTACTGACTGATTATCGTGATGAGGTATCTTTTCACATCGGCAAAAGAAGTCTTGGTTTTGATATTTCCAATATTGCACAAGGTATAAATAACTTCATAAAGTATGATTCAAGCATTCAAAAAGATATTTACTATGATTTCTCTGATGAAGTTATAAATAGAGCATTTTTCTTTAAGAAGGATAAAGATGTAGTCAGGCAAGTCGAGGCAGGAATTGACAAATTTGAGGATATTTATACAAAGAAATTATCATGTTTTCTCAAGTATGTTTACAGTGTTCATACTAAAGTCATTAAAGATGGTGATGAGTTGGTTTCATACATAATGGATGAGTTCAATCTACATGAAGCAGACACGAGTTCTAAATGAATGCATTAAGGATGTCTGCAAGAGGTGGAGTTTGGAGAGTAAAATGTTACGTTAAGAAAAGGAGATAATGTATGGGTTTCTATTATGATATAAAGGAAAATAATGATGAAAAGATTATTTGCTACAAGAAGGTTGCTTGGTTTTATTTGTTCATGTGGCCATTTGAGATGAAATGGGGTCAAATCTTTACATTGTACATGCTTGCTTGATGAATGCTTCAATTGCATCATATTTCCTTCTCACTTCTTCATTATCAAACATCGTTTCAGCAAAAACCTATCTTCGTTCAATACCACGGCAGAGGATATAATAGAACGCACCAGGGAGATGAATTTTTAAAGGCCTTACTATGCATCCCGTATACTCACTCTTTTTCAAATGCAATGTACAATGTAAAGATTTGACCCCATTTTACCCTTCAATGTACAATGTAAAGATTTGACCCCATTTTACCCTTGACATTTTATCACACCTTTATATAATTCCTTCATCAGCATATTAGATATTTGACGATTTTGTAGATTGAGAAATATAGATGAGGAGGAAGGATGAAGACACCAAAATCCACAGAAGAATCTATGACTTGTACAGTTCCGCAGGTGCGTCCGTGGGTTCGTTATTTTGCAAGACAATTTGACTACTTCTTATTCGCATTTGCTTTTAGCTTCACTTCTGTAATAATTATTCCCTCTTTCTCTGGCTTACCTGATATTGTCCTAGGTATGTTGATACTATTTTTCTGGATTTTCGTTGAAGCAGCACTACTTGCTTCGTGGGGAACCACTCCTGGTAAATGGCTTTTAAAGAGAATCGTGAGAACTTCAAATAACCAGAAACTCACATTTTCTGGTGCTCTAAGCCGTAGCTTCTCTGTTTGGTTGACTGGACTTGGTGCTGGTTTTCCGATTGTTACTTTCATCACTCTTGTTGTTGCCCACACAAAACTGACCAAAGATAGGATAACCACTTGGGACCGCAAAGGTGGTTTTGTAGTATCACACAATAAAATCGGGGTGCTGAGAGTGATAATAACTGTGTTATTTTTTGTAGGATTCTTTGTACTGTCTGCATGGTCGAGCATCGCTGAATAGGATTTTTGAAGAGTGATTATTAGGGATAAACTTAAAGGTGACGTTAGAAAGATCAACATAGCTTATTGTATTCTTATAACAATTTTAGTTGCTTTATCATTTGGGCAACAGGATGTCCCATCATTAGTAAAAAAAATTAAACCTGCGGTTGTTACTATCATAACCTACGATGAAAATGGTGACACACTTTCTCAAGGAAGTGGTTTTTTCATAAATTCAAAAGGTGATGTTATAACAAACTATCATGTTCTTTCTTACGCAAATAGTGCTGAGATTAAAACTGCAGATGGAAGAGTTTACTCAATCAAGAATATTATTGCCGAAAACTTCAACGCTGATATCATTATGATAAATTTAGCAAACATGAAAGGTCGCGTAGAATATCTAAGCATCACTACAAATCTTCCTGTCCAAGGAGAACGTATTTTGGTTTTTGGTAGCCCTTTTGGTCTAGAATTAACAGTTTCGGACGGCATCGTATCAGCAATTCGCGATATACCAGATTTTGGTAATATCATTCAGATAACTGCACCAATATCACCTGGTTCTAGCGGTGGACCAGTAGTAAATATGAAAGGTGAAGTATTTGGTGTTGCAACGTTTCAACATTTGGAAGGTCAAAATCTCAATTTTGCTGTACCTAGTGCGATGATTCTTGAGCTTCAACTTGGTAAAAAACAACCCTTCTCAGAGTGGACCACTCAACTGATTGAAGACTTGTATGAATCTGCTGAATGGTTAGCCTATACTGGCTTTGTCTACGTTTGGGCAGCAGAGTATGACAGTGCACTGCACTATTTCCAGAGAGCAGCACTCAAGGACACTCTCAATACTGACGCATATTTCTGGATGGGTTACTGCTATGATGAACTGGGTAATTATTATTATGCTATAGAATCATATAAGAAAGCTATCAGCATAGATTCAAATTGTGCGTTGATACATAACAACCTGGGCGTCGCTTATCATAAATCAGGATACTATTACAAGGCAATTGAAGCCTGTAAGACTGCGATTCATATTGATCCTAATTTGACAGAGGCTTATGTTACACTGGGTGTAACGTATGATAAATTAGAAAAACCTTACAACGCAATAGATGCATATGAGCATGCTATTCGAATAGACTCAACCTTTAGTGATGCTTACATCAACATTGCTTTAACATACGGAGATTTGGGCAATTATGATAAGGCAATCAAGTTTTGCAAGGAAACAATAGAAATCAACCCTGATTATGGTAAAGCTCATTTCGTGCTTGGCATTTTATATTGTGGTCTTAACGATACAAACTCTGCTTTGGAGCAATACAACATTTTGGCAACCATTGATTTAGCATTGGCTGATGAGCTACATAATATCATTGCAGAAGAAGAACCTGAAAGCGCTGACCTGCTGTATCTAGCAAAAATCTTTATTGGACTGTTGGTAGAAGAAAACTATTCATATGCAATTATGTATTTCGACGACGACATGAAGAGATTATTGCCGCAGAACAAATTGAGAGAATTGTGGTGGGATCTTATTATGCAAATCGGATTCTTTAGAAAACAGATCAGTGTTAGAAAAACAGAAGAAATGGATTTTGATGTAGTCTATGTGACATGTGAATTCGATGAGGCAATTATCGATATCAAAGTCGTATTCAACAGTGCTCAAGAGGTTGCTGGATTGTGGTTTGTACCCCAGTAAACGTAGTTGGAAACATACGAAAAGGTATTTACTCGACAGAGAGTCAAAAAATATGTTGTACATTGAGAGTGAGGTATTGTGTTGTGTACTTACAGCAGACCGACCTACCCCCGCCCTCTTGACTTTAATGGTATTTTACATAATATCTTAATAAACGGAGGATCTATAGATAGGGAGGAAAGATGAGGTTAACATGTGAATTAATTTTGTTACTCACATTCGCTACAGCTATTTTCGCCCAAGCACCTGACACGCTTTGGACGCGGACGTACGGGGGAGCATTTGGTGAGTTCGTGAAATGCGTTCGGCAAACCACTGATGGTGGATATGTTATTTCAGGATCGACATGGTCATTCGGTCCAGGCACACCAGATTCAAGCAATATTTATATTGTAAAAACAGATTCTTTAGGTGACACACTATGGACAAAGGCATTCGGTGGAACAGGTGGTGATTGGGGTTGTGAGGTTCAACAAACCACTGATGGCGGATATGTAGTGGTTGGAACTACGGAATCATTTGGAGGCGGGAGTGGTCTTTTGCTTCTAAAGATAGATATGAATGGAGATACGCTTTGGACAAAAACTTATGGTGGAAGTGGATATTCTATTCAACTGACTTCAGATGGAGGATACATTATTTGCGGATCTTTTGGTGGTATTTGGCTTCTTAAAACTGATGCCAATGGTGATACAGTATGGACACGGGCATACAACAATCATGTGGGTTACTCGGTCCAACAGACCTTAGACGGAGGTTATATTATTGCAGGCATTACTGGAGTGTATCCCGATTATGAAATCTATTACCTAAAGACCAATGCAAACGGTGATACGCTTTGGTCGAAGACTTATGGCGAAGCCAGTTGGAATTGGGGTAGTGAGGTTCAACAAACCACTGATGGAGGATATATTATTACAGGATACATACGCAATCCTGGAGGAGCTTATGTAATTCTCATAAAAACAGATGCAGATGGAGATACAGTGTGGGTGCGAACTTATGGAGACTTTTGGGCATGGGGATACTCTGGTCAGCAAACCGCTGATGGTGGATACATTGTTACAGGTTTGAACGCTGATACTATAGGCACAAACGATCTATATATAGTAAAGACCAATGTAAACGGTGATACCTTGTGGACAAGAACCTATGGGGGTACTCACAATGATTTTGGCTGTTCTGTACGACAAACCACTGATGGAGGCTATATTATTGCAGGACAGACAAGCTCTTTCGGTGCGGGCCACAGTGATTTCTGGCTTCTCAAGACAGACACCGATACACTTGGCGTTAGAGGGCAAGAAATGAATCCTGCCACACAATCCAAAATGGGTGCAACCATTTTCAGTGGTCCCTTACTGCTACCCGAGGGTAAAAACTGCAGAGTCTTCGACATCACCGGGCGAGTTGTTATACATGATAAGATAAAACCAGGGATTTATTTTATTGAAATTGACGGAAAGATAACACAGAAAGTAGTTAAAGTTAGATAAGAAATAAAATTATAACACAGGGGAGTGACCTCAACATCACTCCCCTTTTTTTGTGACCTCTCAGTGACATCAATATGTCAAAAAGGTCGGTAGTAGACAGAATTCTCAGCAAAGGTCAGAAGGGTGCGAATCCTTATTTTACAACACTTTGCTAAATATCTTCCTTGATTTCACAACATAACAAAATTGCTGAAATCGGTTTCGTAAACAGCAGGTCTCCGGTTCGAATCCGGACGCTGGCTTTTGGTCCTCTTTCCCCTCCTTTGAGGGAGGGGATAAAGGGGAGGGTGAGTAGTTGCAGATGTCCAGACCTGATCCCCAGAGGCTACGATTGAATGACAAGTTGTTTGCTCTGAACGGACATAAGATAAAAGGCTACTTTGAGCTAGTTAAGGAGGACTACCCGTAGGGAGGAATTCTTGAAGCAAAGAAAAAAGACCAAAGAGATAACTGTGGAGATTGCAGGTATCAAATTATATACCACACAGTCAATAGCTAATACATTTGGTGTCAATGTGGTCACAATCTTAAGGCATATCAAGAAAGGCGATCTTAAAGCAAGACTCATAGGTCACAAGTACTTCATTACAGAGGGTAATCTGAAAGATTTCTTGGGTACCCACTCGATTGTCAAACCACATAAGAAGCGCAGGTAAAGATAAATGTAATTACATCGGCACACTACTTTTACCTCCCTCTTATCCTGAGCTTCAGTTAGTTAGCTACTCTCTTGACAAAGAATAAGTATCGATCACACTTCAACGAGGAGGATTTATGAAAATGGTTTACAAAATAATAGACTGGGTCTTACTTGGTGCAATTCTATTGATGTTACTTGTTATTTACTTCAAAATGCCACCCACTGTTGGAGATATGGCAAGCGCAAAGACAACAAGTGAGAAACAGAGAATAAATAGTAAACGCCCATTGGTTATTGTTGGTGGAACAGTAACTGCAGATATACCCTTTACTGTAGATGTTAATGTTGAAAATGAACCATTAAGTGTAGAGATCTGGAGATAGAGAAGAAGTGGATTCTATGCGATGCATGGTTAATTTGGTTGTTTGATCCGCAACAACTTATCTCAATTCTTTTCTCTTGACAATGGTTGTTCTATCATTACAATCTTACATCGAATCTAAAGGAGGAGATATGGCACTTAAACATGCGAAATTTGTCACAATACTAAAAGAAACTGATAATACTGTGAAAACCTATGTGAATTTAGCGGCAATTCGGCATTCTGCTAACGATTTTATTATGGACTTCTGTTTCAGTGAACCTCTAGCTAAAGAAGAAATGGAGGAAATCCAGAAATCAGGTGAGCGTATACTACCTATTGGTGTAAGACTGATTGCAAGTCCGTCTTTTCTGCCTGATTTAATTGGAGCTCTGAAAACTCAATGGGATAAATACTGTGAAGAACAGAAAAAAAGCTAATTATGAACCTCGTGAAAATTACTGATGTCGCAACTACAGGAACTGTTAGATATGCAGAAGCATTGTTTATGACAAAGCATAAACATCAAAAAAAGACCATTATTACACCTACTCAAAGATTGAATGACATAGATAATAGATTGTACCTCGTAGACATACTGCCAGGAACGAATTATAGTCTGAAGTTACCGATTGAATATCGTCTTGAGTACGAAAATGATTGTTACTATGTTACGAGTCGAGAATTCTACACTGTAGGGATGGGGGAAAATAGTAATGAAGCATTAATAGATTTTGGAACGAATCTGTTGGAAAACTATTTAACCTACAAGAAAATACCTAAATCTAAAAGATCCCACGATATGCGCAGGGTGGTTAAGGAATTGCAGAATATTCTATGCCCACGAGATTTTCATGCAACTAGATTCACAAAAACTTAGACGCGGCATTGAGAAGAAAGGATTCAAACGAATCACGGAAACCAAAGGTAAAGACTTGAAATATGGGTTAGTTTATAGAGGTAAATTTACACCTATCACCACAAAGGTCTCAAAAGGTACGAAACCCGTGAAAAAAAATCTTCTTGGTAAAATCAGAAGGCAGTTATTCCTTCATCCATACACCGTTGAATCATTTATTGAATGTGACCCACCCTATGACGGGTATATAGATCATCTTGTACGAAATAACATCATTACTATCTCAAACGATGGCAATGTGAGACTGCTGGTGTATCAACGATGAGAACTGTGCGCTTGGTTTCAGTGACCTCTCAGTGACATCAATATGTCAAAAAGGTCGGTAGTAGACAGAATTCACAGCAAAGGTCAGAAGGGTGCGAATCCTTATTTTACAACACTTTGCTAAATATCTTCCTTGATTTCACAACATAACAAAATTGCTGAAATCGGTTTCGTAAACAGCAGGTCTCCGGTTCGAATCCGGACGCTGGCTTCTCACCTTCGGCGAGATCGATGACAGAGATATAAATCAGATTACAGTGATATTATTTAAATGCCCCGAAAGGGGCTTTTCGATTACAGAGATAAATAAAAAGATATCAGTGATTACAATATTTCCCTCTCCCTTGAGGGAGAGGGTAGGGGTGAGGGTGTTAATCGGGAAATGTCAGGCTCTTAGTCTCGAGAAAATCATTGGTTATAAGGAGGCTTTTGTTTTGCAATACTTTGCGAGTGCGATTTTTGATTATTTCAAGTAACCTCACATAGAGGCATTCTAAGGCACGAATTACACTATCTTAATGGTGTTCTTTCACCAAATAACTTTTCGGTTTCGCTGATTTTTCTATAGTTAAGATCTTTCCATTTACCGCTCTTTTGTACATATTTTTCTACTTTGCCTGTAATCGTATTCCCTCTTATCGTGGATTCGATAAAATGATATTTAGGATATATAATATAAAAGATAAATCCAGCTATCAGAATTACCAATCCCCATTTTATGACATCGTATAATCTTTCTTTCATTGAATGTCTCCTTTGCTCTTCATTCTTTATTCTGACTTGTATTTCATTCTCTCAACAGAAGATTGTAGCTGACTGAGAATAAGGAGTAGGGTGTTTACGCCCGTAAAAATATGTCGAAATTTAATTACATTTAACGAACCTAAAGGCTCTACTCCTACAAATTTCTGAGTTCTCGGTCAGCCTGTAGAGATTTGACCCCAGGGGCTATGTATTTGTCACACGCCAGGCGGAATTACCTCCGTCCCCCTGTACTGGTTCAGCGGGAATCGGACAAAACAGGGGTCTGATTTAAGGTGGAAAATTGGTTATTATATTCCATCCTTTTCGCCCTTGCCAAGGCCAGTTTTTCATACCGCTTGTTAATAATTTCCTCTTTCCGTCCCAA
>JAUVZL010000014.1 GCA_030602565.1 Candidatus Stahliibacteriota bacterium | reverse complement strand
TGCTATTGGTTGTTTTTTCAATAATACATAATTTACTATAGTATCATTTAACCAATCACCATAGATTGCTGGATTACGTGCTCTGACAAGAATACGACCTGTCTTATCGGTTAAAGTCAGTATATCTAAGGATTCATTTTTCCTAATTTTTTGTAATTCTTCATTTAACTTTTTTCTATCGTTCTTTAATATTGCATCTTTTATAAAAAATCTTATAGCAGTTAGACGCACTAGGTTTTTAATATTTCTTCCTTCTTCTAGATATACTTCTCGTGCAGAGTTTAAATCGAGCCTTACTTTATCTTGAGCCTGTCTGATTATCCCATTACCAATCAATCTCACACCAATGATCATGCTTATAATACCACTTATAAAGACAACCAACACTAAACTCACAATCAGTTTAGTCCTCAATGAAATCTTCATATGTTTATGTTATCAAAAATGATAATAATGTCAAGGAGCAGAAAGCACCTCAACCATTGCCAAAATCTGTTGTTTTGTAAAGCCGTATTGTTCCATTGCACCTGAAGGACACGCAGCAACACACGTACCACATCCTTTGCATAATGCTTCGTTCACTTCAGATTTCCGTTTAGTATCCTCGGTTATAATTTCAATTGCTTCAAAAGGACACAAACTACTGCAGACACCACAACCAGCACAGAGTTCTTCATTAACATGGGAAATTGCAGCCTCGGCATAATATTTTTTATGGGCGATGAACGTCGCTGCCCTTGCTACAGCAGCCTCAGCCTGACTTATCGCTTCATCAATACATTTTGGACTATGCGCCATCCCTGCCACAAAAACACCTTCAGTAGCAAAATCAACTGGTCTTAATTTAACGTGCGCCTCCAGGAAAAATCCTTCATCATTAAGAGGCACCTTTAATATTTTTGCCAGAACATCATTATTTTTTTTTGGCTCAATCCCAGTTGAAAGAACTAAAAGGTCAGAGGAAAACTCGATCTTCTCTCTTAGAATTGGCTCAAATACTGAGATATTTAACTTACCATTACTGCTTTGTATCTGAGGTTTTGAATCATTATCATATCTGATAAAGATAACGCCTGCCTCTCTTGCCTTCCTATAAAAATCTTCTTTAAAGCCGTATGTCCTTACATCGCGATATAGCACATAGATATTTGCTTCGGGATTTATTTCCAGAAGCTTCAATGCATTTTTTACGGCCTGGAAACAGCAGATCCTACTACAATACGGATGGTCATCATCCCTTGAACCAATACACTGGATCATAACTACAGTCTTATAGTCGGATAGACCCATAGTCGGATTGTCAGATGGTCTTATAGTCTGATTGCCTGATAGTCTGATATCCTGATATCCTGATATTCTTTCCTCCAATTCCCGCTGTGTAATGACCTTCTTGTCTTTACCATATAAATACTCAGTAGGCTTATACTCCTGAGCACCGGTAGCAACAATCACTACACCGTGTTTAAACTCCTCTTTTGTGCCGTTAGTGAGTGAAATCTCAGTCTCGTAATTTCCAATATATCCTGAAATTGATTCGATGTTTGCACTAGTAAATACCCTTATCAACCTGTTATTTTTTATCTTCTCAATAGTTCTTCTTAAAAATCTTTGGACATCTCTTCCTTCAATTGTGTAATAGATATGCCTTAAATTGCCTCCCAGTTCCTTTTCCTTCTCAACCAGAAAGACTTCAAAACCCTGTTCAGCAAGTGAAAGGCTTGAGACCATTCCGGCAATTCCACCACCAATTACTAATGCCTTTTGAATAACATCAATCTCGACCCGTTTTAAAGGTATGAGTAATCGTGCTTTGGCAACTGCCATCCTTACTAAGTCTTTCGCCTTTTCAGTCGCTTCCTCTGGCTCGTTCATGTGAATCCAAGAGCACTGATCCCGAATATTTGCCATCTCAAAGAGATATGGGTTTAAACCTGCCTCTCTTATTGTCTCGCGGAAAAGGGGCTCGTGGGTCCTGGGTGTACACGAAGCAACAACAACACGATTCAATTTATGCTCTTTGATCATTTCAACTATTCTTTCTTGTGTATCCTGAGAACAGGTATATAGATTATCTTCAGTATAGACAACATTGGGCAAATCCTTTGTGTATTCAACTACGCTCGGCACATCAACATACCCGCCAATATTTATCCCGCAGTGGCAGATAAAAACACCAATCCTCGGTTCTTGATTTGAAACATCCAATTCAGGAGGATACTCCTTCTTTGTTATTAAGGTATTTCTTGCTGTAGCCAGAAGACTCATAGCCTTTGCTGCTGCACCGGATGCCTGAGTTACTGTCTCAGGGATATCCTTTGGCCCGGCAAATGCACCGCAGACATATATTCCATCTCTAATAGTATCAACCGGCATAAACTCTGAGGTTCGGCAAAAGCCATGTTCATTCAGATTGACCCGTAATCTCTTTGCTAACTGAGCTGTCCCTTCTTTGGGTACAAGACCAACCGAAAGAACAACCATATTAAATTCTTCTTGTTTTATTTCACCAGCTTCACTTTCATAGTGTACTATTAGATTCTTTGTCTCTGAAACTTCATCAACCTTCGAGATTCCTGCCCTGATAAATCTAACACCATATTCATTCTTTGCCCGTTCATAATAAGATTCAAATCCTTTACCAAATGTCCTTATATCCATGCAAAAAATTGTTGTTTCAAGACCATTCTTGGCGTGTTCCTTGGCAATGATTGCCTCTTTGATAGCATATGTACAACAGACCGATGAGCAATAACTCTTACCTGCTTGTGGGTCTCTCGAACCCACACATTGAATAAAGGCAATTCTTTTTGGCTCCTTTTTATCACCAGGTCTCAAGACATGACCTTCAAAAGGACCTGAAGCAGAAAGGATTCTTTCAAACTCTATTGATGTAACAACATTCTCGTACCGTCCATACCCGTATTCGCTCTTCTTTTTTGCATCAAATTCATCAAACCCTGGTGATAGAATGATCGAACCAACGTTCAATTCCAAAATCTTTTCGCGCATCATGTGATCGATTGCTTCTGCTTTACAGGTATCAACACAAAGATAACAAGAAGCACACACACTACATTCCATGCACCGTTTTGCCTCTTCTATTGCCTGCTCTTGAGTAAAACAAAACTCAATTTCATCCCAGGAATTTCTTCGAACCGCTGGGTTTAATGTCTTTGTTTGCTGTCGAGGTTTCTTTTCAAATTCCTTTTCAGGTTTTTTGGCAATTTCTATGTCAGGTTTTTCTCTTCCTTGTTTTATATCCTCGCCCCTCAAAAATCTGTCTATAGAGATTGCTGCCTCATTTCCGTCTGCGACCGCTTCAATAATTGATGCTGGACCTCTAACAATATCTCCACCAGCAAATATACCAGGAATATTAGTCCTCAGGGTCAAGGAATCTACTTTCAATGTTTTCCAGGGATTCCACTCCAGTTTTTCGAACCCTAAAACATCGGGTTCTTGACCAATTGCTAAAATAACTGTATCACCGTTAATTGCTGTTGGTTCAGAATCTTTCTTAAATCCTGGATTAAATTTTCCGTCCTTGTCATAAACTGAAATGCATTCAATAGTTTCGAGTCCAAAAATTTTGCCGTCCTTTGTAATTATTTTTTCGGGCCCTAATGAAGAACGAATTATTACTCCTTCTTCCTCTGCCTCTAAGATTTCCCACTCATGGGCAGGCATTCGATCCTTTGATGTTAAATCCCTTGTTTCAAGACAGACCAGATGAACCTGTTCAGCACCTAAACGAAGCGCAGTCCGGGCACAATCAATTGCAACATTTCCACCACCAATGACAATAATTTTTTTGCCAAAATTTTCAATATCTTGACTTGCCTTAACAGTCTTTAAAAATGGAATACCATAGTGTACACCTCTATTTTCAATCCCTTCAATCTTTAATCTCTTCGCATTCTGCGCACCGATCCCAATAAAAATTGCTTTATAACCATCATTCTTTAAATCTTCCAAGGACTTGTTTTTCCCAAAAGTTACACCACCTTTAAATTCGATTCCCAAATCAAGCAATCTCTTTATATCATAGAGTGCACTTTCTTCAGGTAGACGATATTCTGGAATACAAGATGTCATCATCCCACCAGGGATACGAGAAGAATCAAATACTGTTACTGGATAACCCATCTTTATTAATTTCTCGGCGCAGGTAAGACCAGCTGGTCCTGCACCAATTATGCCAATTTTTTCTTTTTGCGTTATTTTTATTTTTTCAACAGGTTCATCACCATTATTTCTTGCAAAGTCAGCAACGAATCTTTTTAGACGCATTATAGATACAGACTCGTCGATGTCTTTTCTATTACAATTCTCTTCGCATGGATGATGACAAACTCGACCACATATTGATGGGAACGGAAGAACACCCCTAATATATTCAAGCGCCTCTTTGAATTTCCCTTTGGCAATAAAAGAGGAGTATCCCTGACCAGATAGACCAGCAGGGCAAGCATCCTTACAAGGTGGTACACCCTGTTTGTCAATCTTAAATGCATTAGGAACTGCCTGTGGGTAGAGACGATAAATAGCATTTCTCAAAGAAAGGCATTCATCGAATTCATCAGGCAATTGGACCGGGCAGACTTTGACACAATCACCACATCCAGTGCATTTTTCTTCATCAATATAACGTGGCTCTTTCTTTACAAATACAATAAAATTACCAGGTTCACCAGATAATTTCTCGATCTCTGCATTGGTAATGATCTCGATATTTGGATGTCGAGCAACGCTTACAAGTTTGGGTGCAAGAATGCACATCGAACAGTCATTTGTTGGAAAAGTCTTATCCAATTGTGCCATCACGCCGCCAATACTTGGACCCTTTTCCAGCAGATAAACCTTGAATCCAGAATCGGCTAAATCAAGGGCTGCCTGGATACCACCAATTCCCCCACCGACAACGAGTACTGCACCGATTTTTCCGTCAATGCTATTTGACATCCTCTGACCTCTCATATCCCCACCTTCTCTAAAAAAGCCCTTGTAGATACCCTGTTCATTCGAAGACCTAATAACTTCGCATCAATTCCCAGTGCCAAGCCGAGTAGTTGAGGATAATAGAGGACAGGTAGATTATATTTCTCTTCAAATTTCTGCTCAATCTTTTTCTGATTATCATCATACATCACACTGCAGAAGGGACAATGTAAAACCATTGCATCGACTGAATTCTTTGATAACTCCTGGAGTTTTGGTCGGACAATTGAATATGCTAAATCCTCACTAATTGCAAGAACTCCTGCACCGCAACATCTCATCTTCTCATTGTAATCAACCGAATTTGCACCAGTTACCATAATAAGCTCATCCAAAGAATGGGGATTCTCAGGATCTTCAGGATTGTCATAGATATCAGTAGGTTTTAAATAGTGGCAGCCATAGTGTGCTGCAATATTGAGATTTGAAAGTTTCTTCTCTATCTGTTCTTCAATTTCACTAACCCCAATGTCTTCATAAAGAATCTTAGTAAAATGTTTAATAGTAATATCTCTACCCATCCGGTAATTAATGCCGTTCCTCTTCAATCGCGCGATGATTCTTGTTTTCTCATCAAAGTGTTCAATGAGATGTTTATTCACCTCAGTAAGTGAACCTGTACAGGCACTACATAATGTACAAATATCCAACCCCTTTTCTTCGGCAGCAAAGATATTCCGGGCACCCATCATCATAAATGTTTCGTAGTTGACTGACTTTACTGGAAAACCACAACATTCAAAATCATCCAACTCAACAAACTCAATTCCAAATGCCTTGGCGACCTCTCTTGCCGCCATCTCATAGTTTCTTCCCCTGCCTAAGACTGTACAACCAGGATAAAGGGCATACTTCATGATAAAAATTAAATAAGAATATCTTGGTAACAGGATATCAGGAAGCGGATATCAGAACAGCCTGTTACCAAGATATTAAAAATTCCCTGATGCCCTAATATCCTGAATTCCTCCCCTCTGATATACTGATATTCTGATAGTCTATTTTTCATTGTTCCGCAAGATAATTTCATCAAGCTCGGTCAATACCATAATCTTGTTTGTAAATCCCTTAGCCTTTTCGACTCTTGGGAGACCAAACCCTACCCTCTTTTTATTATCAAACTCATCGATCTCATATAATCTGCCAAATCGTTTTAGGATATCTATCTGTTGTGTGAATGAAGCCGGTATATAACCTTGTTTCACGGCCAGATTTTTTATTGCGTTCATTACATCAGTAAATCGTACACCTTGAGGACATCTTTCAGTGCAGGCATAGCAACTTGAGCAAAACCAGATAAAATCGCTACTCAGAACCCTTTGTTTCATTCCCAAAAGAACCATTCGAATAATCCTGCGTGGGTTATATCCCTCATCGATCTCCCTTATTGGACAACTGGCAGTACAAATTCCGCAGGCAAAGCATAATTTTATATCTTCACCACCTGGCTCTTGGGCTACCTCATATTTGAATTTTGGTGAAAGTTTTTCCATTATTCGTATCCCCTTTTTTGCCCTTATTCCTCCTTCTCCCTTTTATTGCCTTCTTTGAGCCATCTTTGAGCCTTCTACATCCTTTATCTAAAGAGAAGGTGCTTTTCGATTTTCTTGAGGAGAGTCGATGTGTTTACTGGTTTATCAATATAATCATCCGCCAGATGATCAATAGCAATGTCAACACCATATTCAGGTTTTGAGAATTGCTGACCGACTGCAGTAAGCATTATAACTGGTATTGGCCTTGTCTGTGCGATTTTCCGCAATTCGTAACAGACTGTATACCCATCCTTTCCCGGCATTATGACATCAAGAAGAATCAAATCGGGATTTTCATGCCTTGCCTTGGCAATTCCTTCATCGCCATCCTTTGCGGTTACCACATCATATTGGCTGGCAATTAAAATTTGTTTCGTTGCTTCAATAAAATCAGGGTCGTCATCAACAAGTAGAATTTTAGCTTTTGCTCGTTCCTTCTTTGGCGCAGGTCTTGTTTTTATTAATAGATCATTTATCGTTTCAATCATTTTTTGTGTGTCTACAGGTTTAGAAAGATAACAATCAGCCTTATGTTCTTTTGCAATATTCTCTGCATAACTCTCCGGCGTGGCACCAATCGCCGTTAAGAGGATAATGGCTATCGAAGAATACTTTGGGGTTTCTTTCAATTCTCGACAAACAGAAAAGCCATTTATGTCCGGCAACATGACATCAAGAATTATTAAATCTGGCTTATCTTTCTTTGCGCTTTCCAATCCCTTCTTTCCATTTTGAGCATGAATAACTTCGTAACCCGCTTGCTCAAGAACTGTCTTGCTCGCCTCAGAAAAATCTGGGTCATCATCAACAAATAAGATTTTCGTTTTCTTCATTTTACACTCCTTTTAAAAAAACAAAAGGCTCAAAAAGGCTAACAAATGGCTTAAAAAGGCTATTAAAGTAACTATCGTACTGCCTTTCATTGCACTGTTGCCCTTTTTTTCATTTATTGCCTTCTCCGAGCCCTCTTAAGCCTTCTTTCCCCTTTGCTATTTTTACTTTTGGTAAATAAACACTAAATGTGCTACCCTGATTCAGTTTACTCTTTATCTCCAATTTTCCATTATGTACATCCAATATCTTCTTTACGATTGCCAGACCAAGACCGGAACCGGCAGCATTTCCTTCTCTCTTTACGCGATAAAATTCTTCTCCGATATGAGCAATTTCCTGTTCAGGAATGCCGATGCCGGTATCGCTAACATCAATCACCCAGAAATCTTCGTGCTCCCTTGATTCAACCATAACACTTCCACCTTCTCGATTATATTTAATGCTATTGTTGATGAGATTTGTAAAAATTTCTTTAATCATCTCTTTATCACCATTTATTATTATATTATTGGCGATAGATTTCACTTTAAGATTCACATTTCTTTCATAGGCAAGAGGTTTAACTAAATCAATGGCTTCGCCAATTACCGAAGAGAGAGAAAAATCTTGAAACCCCTCTTTCAATTTCAGTTCCTCAATCCTTGAAAGTTTCAGCCATCGGTCAATGAGTTTGAGAAGTTCATTTAGGCGGATTTTCATTCTATTAATAATCTTCGATTGTTCTTTGGAAACTTCACCCGAAATACCGCCGCCTAAGACTTCTAAATACTGCATTACTGCAACCAGAGGTGTCCTCAATTCATGTGATACCAGCGAAATAAAATTCTGTCTCATCCTTTCCTTCTCCCTTTTTAAGCGTTCTGCTTCTAGCGAAGCCCTTCTCTTTTCCAATGCCCTTCTGGTTATAATCCTCAACTCGTCTGGAGTAAATGGTTTAGCTAAAAAATCAAACGCTCCTCTTTTCATAGATTCAACCGCAGATTCAATTGAAGCATAACCAGTTATAACAATCAACACAATATTCCTATCTTTTTCAGCTATCTTCTCCAAAACTTCCATACCACTTATTCCTGGCATCTTTAGATCAACAAGAACAATATCCGGTTTAAAATTATCAATTTTTTCTAAACCCGATGTCCCTTCTAGACTTATCTCAACTAAATATCCATCTTTGATGAACACCTGAGAACAGGCATCGCAAATTGTCTCTTCATCGTCGATTATCAAAATTTTGGGTTTATTTATATCCATAATTTATAAATAATTATAATTAAAAATGCTGCAAAATCAAGAAACACCGCTGCCCCCAAACTCCAAAACATAACTTTTATTCCGTTTGTACTTCAATCTCTGCACCGCATTTATACCGACTTTAAATGCTTTTAAATTGATTTCTTCCGTTCCCTTTGGACCATGTAAAAGAATTGCCGATTTTATTGCATCCTTTGAGATAACTTTGGCAATTTCTGTAATCATACCTAAAGCGGCTATGGGGATGATTAATTTTTTACTACCCTCTTTTTCTGCAATTTTTGTTATAGGTAAAGAATATATGTTAGAGTTACTATTTAGAATATCAGTAACATAAACAGAATCAACTAATATAACGCCATTCGGTTTTACGTCTTTATAATATTTATCAAATGCTTCTTGCATAAAGGCGAGCAGGAAATCGACACGCACCGCCTTTGGATACTCTATCAATGCATCTGAGATTATAACTTCTGAGCGACATAAACTGCTCCTGGCTTCCGAACCGTAAGATTGCCAACATGTAGCATTTTTGCCATCATAAATTGCTGGAGCCTCAGTAAGAATTTTTCCTGCGAGATTCAATCCTTGACTTGCAGAACCACTCAATCTAAACTCATATCTGAAAGACATTTTCACTCTCTTATATTATCTACAAATTTCCCTACAATAATTTTATTTGGTGGCCTTATATCAAGATTTTCTGTAGGCTCACCATGTTTTATTATTGAATTATCGTAGAAAAAACTTACTCTATCGAGACTTCTTCCAATTATGCCATTGCTTGCATAATACATTAAGCAAGGTGAGATAACTTCAATTAGTGAAAAACTCGGTTTCTGCAGAGCATCAGCCATAGAATACATTAACCTGCGAGCATGCAATGGTGTCCATCTTGCCACATATTGAGCACCACATGACTTTGCCAAATGGGGAATGTTAAAAGGCGACTCAATGTTATTCTCGACTGTGGTCCCGATGAAAGGTGTTCTTGATAGGGCTTTGTGTTCAATAAATATGCGATAAATGAAATTATTGACATATATAACACAGAGAGCTACTCCTCTCTTGCCAACCCCAATAAAACCCTCTGCTCCAGATGTCATAAAATCAACATCATTCAAGAAAACAACCACCTTCAAGTTTGGATTCTTTAGTTTTAGCTCTGAGGCGCGTTTGATAGGATTACGGTACACTGCTTGGAAGGAATTGAACTTTACGTGATAAGCGACTTTCCCGGTGCAGCCGATGCCGGATACCACACATATCTTTTCAAAATCAATCTTTGACTTCTCGACAGCCTGAATAAAGGTATTAACAACCGTACCAATACCACAACCCGGGCACCAAATAGAAGGAATCGAACCAGCCTGTAAAAAATACTCAGACGGATGCAATTCATCAGTGTGCTCTACCATCTCTAAACCTCCACTACTTGTCTTTCTTCCTTTAAAACAGACCAAATGGCAAAATCCGGACAGAGTATTTCACATAAACCACAATTAATACAGTCATCTGGATTCTTAACAACTGGAAAATGATACCCATTTACATTAAACTTCTTAGATACTTCCAAAACATCCATAGGACAGCATGTCACACAAAAACCACATCCCTTACATCTATCCTTCATGATAAAAACCTCTCCCTTTATTACTTTTAAACCATTAAGGAAAACTTTCATTACCTCCTCCTTTTTGTACTAATTGCAATTTCTTTCACAATCTTGTAACGTTATTTCCGACCATCAATAACGAAGGTACTGCCGATTCCATTGTTATTCATCTTCATTAGTGCCTATGTGGAAATGTCGCTTTGTTAATTTGGTGTCTCACGAAATATGTAAATTCTCCACTGCGAAATTTTTGCAAAAGTTCTTTTAGCTTATCCCGTGTTGCATTAGAAAGTTTAACAATGCCTAAGTCTTTATGGATTTTCTCTTCTACCTGTTCTATATCCATATTGTTTTTGACAACAATCGCATGATATGAATCAACTGTTCCTCTGATTTTCAAAATTAAAAAACGGACATCTTGTTCAGCAGTCATACTCTCTTGCCAACCTGTGCATTTGGCAAATGGATATAGCGAAGGTGGTAAATCAAGTGGTTTTACAAAAACTACAAGATCCGCAATGTGAGTGTAATGATCACGTTTAGTGCCTGCTTCATTATCTCGTAAAGGCTGAACCTCAACTGAAGCTTTTCTCTCTTTCAATGCTTTTCTCGTTACGCTCTTCAGTTTTTCTGCGGTGAGCGGTTTACGTAAGAAATCAACTGCACCATTTTTCATTGATTCGACTGCCAATTCGATTGTTCCATAACCAGTTATAACAATGGGCACCACATTTTTGTCCTTCTTTTTTATTTTCTCTAGAACTTCCATGCCACTCATACCAGGCATCTTTAAGTCCACAAGAACAACATCAGGTTTAAAGTTATCAATTTTTTGCAAACCGGATGTTCCTTCACGACATGTCTCGACCAAATATCCATCTTTAGTGAATATCTGGGAACAGGCATCGCAAATTGCCTCTTCATCGTCGATTATCAAAATTTTTAGCTCTTTCATTTTTTCCTCCTGTTTTGTATAAAACATCCTAATGTTTTTGATACTCTCCCAGGAATTCCTATCCACTTATAAAATAAGGTTATTCTATTTGATTTTTCCATTAGTTCTCTCGTCCTCTCTCACTGTGAGTGCTGCATTTATCATGTTATATACCTGTCTATCCATGAAGTTAAACTGACCAGTTGCCCCTGTAGGACACGCTGCTATGCAACAGCCACATCCCTCACACAACACGTCATTTACCTTAGCAATACGTCTCTCATCGACAATTTCTAATTCCCGAGCACCGTAAGGACATAGCGGAATACAAATACCACAACCACTGCAAATGTCTTCATTCACGCATGCTACTACAGGTTCGTGTTTTAATTCAGTTGATGAGAATAAATCAGTTACTTTACTCGCAGCACCGGACGCCTGAGCCACAGCTTCAGGTATATCCTTAGGTGCTTGCGCAGCTCCAGCAACGAAGAAACCGGCAGATATACTCTCAACAGGCCTCAATTTCGGATGTGCCTCTGACAAAAATCCATACTCGTCAGCAGCAATTTTAAGTTTAGACAGTAAATCCTTAATATCTTTATTCGGAACCATCGCCGTTGAAAGAACTACCATATCACACTCAACCTCAATCTGTTTACCGATAAGAGTATCCGCACCCATAACCACAATCTTACCATTATCCCTGAAAATCTTCGATACCTTTCCCCGAATATAGATAACTTCATCTTCTTTCTGAGCCCTTGTTACAAATTCCTCATAACCTTTTCCACCTGCTCTAACATCAATATAAAAAATGATCGCTTCGCCATCCGGGACCTTGTGTTTATATAGCATCGCATGCTTCGCCACATACATACAGCATATTTTTGAACAATAAGGCAAATGCTTTTCTGTATCCCTTGACCCAACACAACTTACAAATATTACTCTCTTAGGCACTTTATTATCAGAGAGTCTTCTAATCTCGCCTCCTGTTGGTCCAGTTGCTGATAAAAGACGCTCAAATTGCAAACCATCCATTACGTCTTCCAATTTTCCACCACCATATTCAGGAAGATTCTTCACAGAATACAAATCGTATCCTGTCGCTACTACAATAGCTCCAACCTTCTCTTCTATTATCTCAGGCTGCATATCAAAATCTATAGCCTTAGGTTCACATACCTCTGCGCACTTACCACAAGCTATTGGTAAAAAACCCGGACATTTTTCGGCATCTATCGTATAGGTAGCTGGAATTGCCTGGGGGAATGGTAGATATATAGCCTTACGAGCCGCAAGATTCCTATCATATTCACTCGCTGTAGCTATAGGGCAGACATCTACACACTTATTGCAAAGTGTACATTTATCCTCGATCACATATCTTGGTTTCTTCAATACTTTCACATTGAAATTACCTACATAACCTGTAACTTCTTGAACTTCACTATATGTCAACAACCTTATTTTTGAATGTCGTGATACCTCCACCATCTTGGGAGTCAAAATACACTGCGAACAGTCAAGCGTAGGATAGGTTTCTGACAATTGAATCATGTGGCCGCCTATCGAAGGATTCTTCTCAACAAGTAAGACCTCATATCCTGCATTAGCAATATCAAGAGAGACCTGAATTCCGGCTATTCCTCCACCTATAACAAGAGCGCGCCTTGTGATAGGAATACTAATTGGCTTAAGCGATTCATTCTGATTTACTTTCTCAATTATAGTTTTGATTATCTTAATAGCTTTCTCTGAAGCTTTTTTCTTATCTTCATGAACCCAACTACATTGCTCACGGATGTTTGCAATCTCACATTGATATGGATTAAGACCAGCTAACTCACAGGTTGTACGAAAAGTGACTTCGTGCAAGGTGGGCGAACAACAAGCCACAACCACACTATCCAGTTTCTTCTCTCTAATAGTATTCTCGACTAATTTCTGCCCTGGGTCAGAGCACATATATACATAATCCTCTGCATATACGACTCCAGGGTATTTATTAATTTCTTCGTTTACCTTATCAATATCAACTGTTCCAGCAATATTACTACCACAATGACAAATAAACACCCCTATCTTCTTCATTTATTGCCTCCTTAAAAGATATTCATGAATCGATTTTGCGGCTTTTCTGCCATCCCCGAGTGCGAGAATTACGGTTGCATTACCTCTTATTGCATCACCACCTGCGGCCACTCCTTCAATTTTGGTCATTAAATCCTCATCAACCTTAATCGTACCCCATTTAGTTGTTTCTAATTCAGGAGTCATATCGAGAAAAAGCCTGTTAGGTTTAGTCCCGAGAGATTCGACAACTGTATCCAATTTCATAATGAACTCGCTGCCCTCAATTTTTATTGGTCTGGGACGGCCACTTTTATCGGGTTCACCGAGTCTCATTCTAAACATTTCAATAGCAGTAACCCACCCATCTTTATCACCAATTGCGCGCTTGGGGTTTACCAATTCCATAAATTCTACACCTTCTTCAAGAGCATGTTGAAGCTCTTCTGCCCTTGCTGGTGCTTCTCTTTTGGTTCTTCGATAAAGTATATATACATCCTTGGCACCAAGTCTAAGAGCACACCTTGCCACATCCATGGCTACATTCCCGGCTCCGATAACTCCAATAGCGTTGCCGCAAACGATCGGCGTATCATATTCTGGGAATTTATAAGCTTTCATTAAATTCGTCCGAAAGAGGAATTCGTTTGCTGAATAAAGTCCTTTGAGTCTTTCCCCCTCAATACCCAGAAATTGAGGCGCACCAGCACCTGTACCAATGAAGATTGCACTAAATTTCTCGCGCAATTCATCAAACATTATGTTCTGTCCAACGATATGATTCAACTTAAGATCTGCACCAATCTCAGTAAGATATGATATTTCATAATCCACAATATTTTTAGGAAGTCTGAAGGCCGGTATACCATACTGCAATACACCGCCAGCCATATGAAGAGCTTCAAACACGGTCACCTGATAGCCATATCTACGTAGATCTACGGCACAACTTATGCCTGCGGGTCCTGAGCCAATTACTGCAACTTTCTCAAGTCTTTCTTTTATATGGAATTCTTCCTTTACGCCATTTTCCATTGCCCAATCGGCGATAAAAGCCTCCAATTTACCGATATTTATACCATTACCTGTTTGCGCTAATGGACAAACCCCTTCGCACTGTTCTTCTTGAGGGCATACCCGTCCGCATATAGCTGGTATTGCATTGTCCTTTTTAGCAATGAGAAAAGCCTGTTTAAAATTGCCTTCAACAATTTCTCTTATCATCGATTTAATTTCCATTTGAACAGGACACATTTTTTCACAAGGAGCATGAATACATTGAATGCACCTTTGTGCTTCAGCAATCACCTCTTCTTTGGTATAGCCACATGGTACTGAGCGAAAATTTCTTATTCGCTGCTTAGGTCGCTGTTCTTTCATAGCTATACGCTTACCCCCTATCTCGAGCATTTTGAAACTCCTTTTATATTTAAATAATGTTTCAGTGCCTCAGATTCTTTTTCTTTAAACATCTCAAGGCGACTAATTAGATCCTCAAAATTTACCTTGTGGGCATCAAACTCTGGACCATCGATACAAGTTAATTTCATTTCACCATCAATAAAGACACGACAAGACCCACACATCCCTGTCCCATCTAACATAATAGAATTCAAACTGACTATAGTTTTAATATGGTGTGGCCTTGTTATGCCAGCTACTGCTTTCATCATCACGGGAGGCCCAATGGCAACAACTCTTTGGACACCATCAGAATTTTTGTATTCGTCTAAAAGATTCATAAGTACCTCAGTTACGAAGCCATGGTGCCCTTTCGAACCATCATCTGTTGCAACACAGGTTCGAAGACTCAACGCGCTAATTTCGTCTTCCAATAATAACAGAGATGCAGTCCGGGCGCCAATTATCGATATAACTTCGTTTTTAGCATTCACTAATGCTTTTATTAACGGGTAGATACACGCAATTCCTGTCCCACCACCAAGGCATATAATCCGACCAAACTCCCCAATTTCACTCGGCTTACCTAAAGGTCCTACGCAATCGAGAATTGTATCGCCTACATTTAAAGTCGCTAATTGACGGGTACTTTTACCTACCGCTTGAAATATTAATGTTATCGTACCTTTACCAGAATCATAATCTGCTACTGTTAAAGGAATTCGCTCACCCTTCTCATCCATACGTATTATTACAAACTGCCCTGCCTTAAATCTGCTAGCTATCTGTGGTGTCGTAACCTCGATTAAATAATTTTCACCACCTAAATCTTTTTTAACTATAATTCTACCTGTCATATGTCAATCTCCTCTTTCTTCATTGCTGTAACCCAAATAGCAAAGTCAGGACAGAACATCTCACACATTCCACAATATATACAATCGTCTAGATTCTTGACACGAGGGGGATGATAGCCGTTGCTATTAAGTTCTTGAGATACTTCTAAAACACCAGCTTGACAAATTTCTGTACATATGTTACAACCTTTACATCTTTGCTCTATTATATTTATCTTAACCTTCATTTTTTATTCACAAATTTTCCTAATATAATTTTATTATGAGCCCTGATATCAAGATTTTCTGTGCATTCGCCTTGTCTTATTACTGAATATTTATCATAGAATTTCATTCGTTCGACAGAATCTCCCATTCTATCATTACTCGCATGATATATTAAACAAGGCGAGATAACTTCGATCAAAGAAAGACCTTTCTTCGAGAAAACATCTATCATAGAGTACATTAACCATCCTGCACGGTATGGTGTCCATCTTGCGATATACTTCGCACCGTATGATTCTGCCAAATGAGGAATGTTAAATGGTAGTTGGAAATTTTGATCAACTGAAATACGCACAAATGGCGTAGCTGGAATAACCCCATGTTCTGTGATCGTATATAGAATATTATTTGTGTGTATTACAATAAGATCTACGCCTTTTTCTGTAATTTCAATAAAATCAGCTGCTCCAGATACCAGAAAATCAGCATTATTTGAGAAAACCACTACTTTTAAATCAACATTCTCTGACTTAATATTTGCTGCAAAGTTAAATACATTACTATTGATTGTCATAAAAGACATAAAATTTAAGTATTCGGCAACTTTCCCAGTGCAGCCAATACCAGATACCACACATATCTTTTCAAAATCAATCTTTGACTTCTCGACAGCCTGAATAAAGGTATTAACAACCGTACCAATACCACAACCCGGGCACCAAATAGAAGGAATTGAATCTGTGTATAAAAAGTAATCAGCAGGATGCAATTTTCTGGTATTCTCTACCATCTCTTCTTTAAACTTCAACCACTCGCCTTTCTTCTTTTTTAACCGACCAAATAGCAAAATCTGGACAAATCATCTCACATAAACCGCAATTATTACAGTTATCTGGATTCTTGACAACCGGGAAATGATATCCGTTTGCATTCAACTCTGCAGATAATTCTAAAATATCCCTCGGACAATTAGTGATACAGAAACCACATCCCTTACACCTATCTTTTATGACAAAGATTTCTCCCTTAACTTTTACTCCATTAGAGGAGGCTTTCATTATACCCTCCTTTTCTTGTATTGATTGTACTGTTGATTACTGCCTTCATATTCTCTATTGTTAATCGCTTCACAAAATAACAAAAATTTATTTTTTTTAATTTTCTGTAATATTTAATATTCATTAGGCAACCTTTGTAACTCTGCATAGGCAAAGACCGGGCCATCTTTACAGACATATTTATGCCCGATATTGCAACGCCCACATTTTCCAATACCACACTTCATTCGCATCTCGAGCGACAGAAATATCGATTCAGGCACAAACCCAAGGTTAGTCAGAATGGGCAACGTAAATTTTATCATAATTGGGGGTCCACAAATTAAGGCGATTGTATCCTTCGGACTCGGTGCCACTTCTTTCAAGATTGTTGGCACAAATCCCTCATATCTTCCCCCTTCCTTTAATCCCTCCCCCACATAATACCCCCTCCTTTGTCCTCCCCCACTTGTGGGGGGAGGATATGGTGGGGGGCATCTGGGAGAGGGAAGGGTGAGGGGATTCCAATTTTTATCCCCCTTATCAACCGTAATATATGTTTTCATACCACTTTGTTTTTCCCATTGCCAGAGTTCGTCTTTGTAAATGAGCTCACCAGGATTGCGCGCACCATAGATGACGGTTAAGTCTTTAAAACTACCTCGGTTTCTTTTTTCAAGAATATATTTAATCGTTGATCTTAAAGTAGTAAAAGCAAATCCGCCACCAATTATTAAGACATTGTGCCCTTCCATGTCTTGTATTGGATAGGTGTTTCCCAGTGGTCCCCTTATTCCTATAGTCTCTCCTATTTCAGCACGATGTAATCGTGTCGTTACTACTCCAGCCCTCTTCACGGTAAATAAAAGAAAACCATCCTCAGTTGGTGAAGAGGCTATACCGATGGGACATTCACCAAAACCGAGTATTGAAAGTTCAGCAAATTGGCCGGGTAAAAATGAAAATTTTTTTTCATCCTCTTTATTTTCAAAGATCAGCTTAAAGGTCTTTATGTCTCTTGCTTCATTTTCTGTAATAATATCCGAAATTCTCACGGGCATTGGCACGTATGGATTGTTCATCTTTCCTCCATGATTTCTTTCATCACATCGCGAATGTCCATGTTGACCGGGCAGTATATAACACATCTTCCGCAACCAACACAAAATGTCTTACCATAGTATTTTGGTGCATAATTGAACTTGTGCATAATACGCTGTCTCATCCTCTCCTTCTGGGTAGGTCGAGGGTTGTGTCCTGATGCATGGAGTGTAAAGAGTGAAAACATACAAGAGTCCCATGTCCTTATTCGTCTTCCGTTAGATTTAATAACTTCATCTGTAATATCAAAACAGTGACAGGTTGGACAGAGATAAGTACAGATACCACAGCCAAGGCATTTTCGGTGCAATTTTCCCCAATACGGTGCATTGAAATTATCGAGTTTCTTTTGTAGATTTCCACTATCAAATATCTTTTTAAGATTACTATTCGCAGTCTTCATCAAATGTACTTTCTCTTCGATATCATTTTTGGTAGCAGGATTCAATAATTTTTCCGCACTTTTTATAGTCTTTTCGCCCTCCGGCGTCACCGTCTTTATGAAATAGCGACCATTCAGTTCGAAGAAAATAATATCAGCGCCAGTCTCAGAATCTGGCCCACACCCCACTGAAGTACAGAAACAGGTTGAAGCGGGATTAGTGCATGCAAATGAAACTATTCTTGTTGATTTTCTTCTTCTTGTATAGTAGAGGTCTTGTGGGTTATTTGCATTAAATACCTTATCTAAAAAAGAAATTGACATTGCATCGCATGGCCGCACACCAAATAAAATATTTTGTTTATCATGTTTATTCGTTTCGACATCTGTTTGTTTTACTTCATTCTTTTCGGTATCAAAGAAGAAAAGCGTCTCTGTCTGGGGAAAGAAAAACTCCTTTAGAGACATTTTAGTATTCTCATAGTCAAAAGCAATTTCATCGGATGCATCGATTTTGGTAAAACTACGACTGCCATCTGTTTTTGACGGGCCAAAAATTGTAAATGTTTCTGACAATAATCTAAAGAATTTTTCGAAATCTTGCTTATAAAGCATTAGATTCCTTTTTTCTTTTAGCATTATTCTCCTCTTCACTCCGGCTCAGTCATAAATTCCTGTTTATCATCAGCTGAGAATGTCGCAAGTGGTGGTGTATCTTTAAGAGATATACCAGGTTCATAACCAAAACGCTCCTTCACCTCATCAACCATAACGCGCGTAAAGAGTCTGAGGTTTATATCCATTGGACAGGCGCGAACACATGCCCCACAATCGACACACCTTCCTGCTTGGTGTAATATTCTAACAATGTGATAAAAGATGACTTCAGAAAGGCCCTTTGATACCCCAAGCCATTGCGGCTTTGTCTGTTCTGCAAAACACTCTTTGCAGTAACAATTTGGACATGCATCTCGGCACGCGTAACATCGAATACACTTTGAAACCTCAGTCTCAAATATTTTCCATCTCTCTTCACGTGGTTTTGAGCTAAAATCCTTTGTTATTGGGTCGGGTGTAATGGCTTGAAGAGAATATACTGCTCCACGTATCAATACATCATATATGCTCGGTGTTGGATGAGCGCAGTTGAGGCAAGATTCACAGAGGTACTCCTCCTTTTCGAATCTCTTCTCACCATCTTTAAGTTTAACTACAATACTATCGGCATCTTCATCAATACCTATAATCTCTTTGCCATCTAATCGAGATAATATTTTTCTTCTATCAACAATACCTGGGCAGGATATACCGATAATAAAGAGATTATCTCTATTTATCTGTTTTTCTTTAATAAGACCAACAAGCGAACGGCTATCACACCCCTTACAAAGAATTCCGACTGGCTTGGATTCCTTACTTTTACTATTTGGTATAATACGCGGTATGAACACCGCGAGATTATTTGAACAGAAACTATTCCAGACAAGTTTACGAACATCATCTTGTTCAGATAAAAAATATGGTGAAGTCTGCAAAGAAAGAGTACCTTTTTTATAACCTATGAAGATATCAATTTTCTTATCGGCAAAAAGTTTTTCAACAGTATTGATTATCTCATATTCTATCTGCCTCATAATACCTTTCCTGTTTTCTCAAAGTCCTTACGAAAATATGTAAGTGGACCAAGTTTTTTTATATCATTCGTTACTTTCTTAATTATCTCGGCAAATCGTGCGCCTTCTGCAGCCGAAACCCATGAAAACTGTACCCTCTCTGGCTCAATACCCAAATAATCCAAGAATTTTTTCATCAAGGCAAATTTCCTACGGGCAAAAAGGTTTCCGCTTATATAGTGACAGTCACCAGGATGACATCCAGAAACCAAAACTCCATCTACACCACTTTGTAATGCCTTAATTATATATAACGGGTTAATACGTCCTGAACAGGGTACCCTGATAACTCTGATATTGGGCGGATACTGAAATCTACTTACTCCAGCAAGATCTGCTCCAGCATAAGAACACCAATTGCACAAGAAAGCCACTATTTTAGGTTCATAATTAGTCTTATCGTCTGATCGTCTGATCGTCTTATTGTCCGATTGTTTCATAGATTATCTCCTTATATTGCAGCTAATGTTGCTAAGATTTGTTCATCTTTAAAACCTTTAAGATTTATTGCCGATGATCTGCAGGAAGCGGCACAAGTCCCACAGCCTTTACATAGTGCTTCATTCACCACCGCAATATTCTTTTCAGGGTCGAGCTCTATCGCTCTGTATGCACAGATGTCAACACATAATCCACAGCCGCTACATCGCGTTTCATTAATATATGCAACTTTACCCTCAGCCTCAATTTCATCTTTACTTAACACGGTGAGTGCCCTCGAGGCTGCCGCCTTTGCCTGTGCAATAGTTTCGCTAATATCTTTTGGGTAATGAGCAAGACCGCAGACAAAAACACCATCAGTGGCAAAATCTACTGGTCTCAACTTAACGTGCGCCTCGAGAAAGAATCCATCAGTACCCAACGGCACTTTTAAGGTTTGTGATAAAAACTTATTATCGCTGTTAGGAATGATACCAGTGCTCAGAACAAGTAAATCAGGTGTAAATTGTAACGTTTTATTCATTATTTTTTCTTTCACCTCAACACATAAGGAATTTTCATTTCTTATCACCTCGGGTTTTTCGTCTTTGTCATACTGTATAAAAATCACCCCCGATTCACGCGCCTTTTTATAATAAAGTTCTTTCATTCCATACGTTCTAACATCGCGATAAAGAATAAATACCTTTACACGCGGAGCAAGCTGTTTTAACATCAAAGCATTTTTTACTGCAGTACTGCAACACACCCTGCTACAGTATTGATTTTTGTCATCTCTTGAACCAACACACTGGATCATTACTACAGATGACAGATGATCGATGTCCGCTATCAGATTATCACTTTGTTTTCCGTTTGCCACTTTTAACTTCCTCGGCCCCGCTTGGCGGAGTGGGTTCACTTGTGCAAGTATCTTTTCCAACTCACGTTGTGTAATTACCTTTTTGTCCTCGCCGTAAAAATATTCAGTGGGCTGATACTCCTGAGCACCAGTGGCAACGATGATAATACCATGTTCAATCTGTTTTCGTTCTTTAGGCTCTATCATACCCAATTCTGAATATTGATATTTCTGGCTATTTGTATTAAATTTTATCGTCGTTTTATAATCTCCAATAAACCCATTTATTTCCTCAATTTCTGCCCCGCAATTGACGGCAATCAGAGGATGCGCATTGACCCTTTCAATAAGAGACTTGAGGAAAGGTCCGGTCTTTTCTCCTTCAAGCGTATAAGGAATGTGTCTCAGATTACCACCAAGCTCGCTCTCCTTTTCAACGAGGTCGACATGATACCCCTGCTCTGCAAGGCCCAGGGCTGCGGTCACACCTGCTAAACCACCACCGATTACAAGACTATTTTTGTTAATACTCAACCTCATCTTACTCAACGGTTCAAGGTTTATTACCTTAAAAACCGCCATCTTAACAAGGTCTTTTGCTTTTTCAGTCGCTTTTTCAGGCTCCTTTTGATGAACCCACGAACACTGATCACGAATATTGGCAAATTCAAAAAGATAGGGATTAAGCCCTGATTTTTTAAGGGTCTCCTGAAACAGCGGTTCATGGGTCCGTGGTGTACAAGCTGCAACGACAACACGATTGAGCCCAAGTTCATGGATCTTCTCAGTTATCAGCTTTTGTGCATCCTGCGAACATGCGAACAGCATTGCCTGGCTGTGAACTACATATGGGAGAGTGGCGATATACTCTACAACCTGTTTAACATTAACTGTTGCTGCGATGTTTATTCCACAATGACATACAAAAACACCGACTTTCGGACGATCACCATCGTTGATTGGTATCTCTGACGGATATTCTACTACAATTTCCTTGTTCGGAAATCCGCTCAATATCACACCTGCCGAACCCGCTGCACCGCTTGCTTCAATGACTGATTCAGGAATATCTTTCGGACCCGAAAAAGTACCACATACAAATATGCCTGGACGCGATGTACTTATTGGGGCGAATGGAGTAGTATGGACAAATCCAGACTCATCGAGTTTAATACCAAGCTTTGCGCTGAGACGCCGCAGTTGTGGAGTCGACCTTAAGCCAACCGAAAGTATTAATAGATCAAATGCTTCTTTTCTAACATGACCATCTTCTTCATAGTGCACTATGGGATTATCATTCACAGGATCAACATCAACTGACGAAACGCGGACACGGACAAAGCGTGTATTATGCTCATTTTCGGCTCGCTCAATAAATTTGTCAAAATCTTTTCCATATGCCCGGATATCCATACCAAAAACTGAAATTTCAACGTCGGATAGATGTTCCGTGATAATTATTGCATCCTTAGCAGCCTGCATACAGCAGAAAGCTGAGCAATACTCATTGCCGATTTGTGTATCCCGTGAACCTACACATTGAATAAATGCGATTCTTTTCGGTTCTTTAGCATCAGATGGTCTTAACACATGCCCCTGAGTTGGTCCTGAGGCACTCAAGATGCGTTCAAATTCCATGCTTGTTACAACATTTGGATAGATTTTGTAGCCATATTCGTCTTTCAGTACAGCATCAAATTCAGTAAGACCTACAGCAAGAATGATACTACCGACCTCAAGATCAATATATTTTTCCTTCTGATTGAAGTCTATTGCCTTTGGCTCGCAGAATTTTTCGCAGATACGGCATTTACCTCGTCTAAAATAAATACAGTGGTCTTTATCTATTAGTGCAACTGCCGGAACTGCTTGAGGAAAAGGAATATGGATACACTTTGTATCACATAATCCCATGTTATATGTATCGGGTATTTTGACCGGACATTTTGCCATACAGATGCCGCAGCCTGTGCACTTCGCCTCATCCACATAACGGGGTTCTTTCTTTATCTTTACTTTGAAGTGTGGTGCGTCTCCTTTAACTTTTTCGACCGTAGCATTAGTGATGATGTTGATACAAGGATGATTACCTGCCTCAACAAGTTTCGGAGAAAGGATACACAATGAACAGTCATTTGTTGGAAAGGTCTTGTCAAGTTGTGCCATTCTGCCGCCAATGCTCGGTGACCTCTCAATAAGATAGACCTCAACACCAGAATCGGCCAAATCCAAAGCGGCCTGGACTCCGGCAATACCACCGCCTATAACCATCACTTTCTTATGGCTATTCATTTCTTTCATATTTGCTCTTTATCTTTTTTAACATATAAAATATTTCCATCATTTTTTGACTGGGTGTAGTTGTTTTTGCTTATCAACATCATATTTTATGAGATCATGCCTTAGTATCTGCAGTCGTTTATCGATTTCTTTAATACGATCAAGGATATCAGATGTTACATAGTTTTGTTTAATTGCGAGATACTGTAAAACACGCATGAGATCCGGGAAATTGACGTTCTGTGGACAGTGTGCATAGCAACGATAACAGATAAGACAAAACCAGATGGCCGGCGAGCTTAATACCTCTTCACGCATGCCGAATAGGATCTGACGAATAATTCTGCGCGGACTGAAGGCTTCATCGATCTCACTAATTGGACATCCAGCAGTACACGTACCGCAGGCAAAACACTTCCTTAAATGCTCACCCCCTGGATACGATATCACTTCTTCAGCGAATTTGAAATCCATTTCGTTAATATTAATCTTACCTTCTTTTGTCTCCATGGTTTTACTCCTTTTGTGCGTAGTCTGCCGATCCTAGTTTCTTTATTTCTTCAATAAATTCATTAACTCTCTTCTGGAATTCTATACCTTCACCAGCCGAGATAAAATGTAATTTTAATCTTTTTGTATTGACACCAAATTCACTCAATAATAATTTAAGGAAGTAATATCTTCTTATTGTTTTATAATTGCCACTTATATAGTGACAATCGCCTGGATGACAACCAGTGATCATCACGCCATCAACCCCATTTTGGAATGCCTTTAGGACAAACTCTGGTTCAATTCTGCCTGAACACATTGTCCTGATTACTCTGAAATGAGGAGCTATTTGTAGCCGCGATACACCTGCCAGGTCGGCACCGGCATAAGAGCACCAGTTGCAGCAGAAAATAATTATCCTTGGCTTAAAATTATCCATAATCACTCCTTTATTGCTTCAACCATTGCCATGATCTGGTTTTTTGTAAACCCATACTGATCCATTGCCCCTGAAGGGCACGCCGCAACACAAGTACCACAACCCTTACACAATGCCTCATTTACCTTAGATATCCGTTTTCCATCTTCGGTGATAATTTCGATCGCTTCGTATGGACATAAACTACTACAGACACCACAGCCAACACAGATATCTTCATTTACATGAGAGACCGTTGCTTCTGCATAATATTTTTCATTTGCCAAAATTGTCGCAGCTCGTGCTGCAGCAGCTTCAGCCTGACCAACTGTTTCATTTATAAACTTGGGACTGTGTGCAAGCCCCGCAACAAATATTCCTTCGGTGGCGAAATCAACTGGCCGTAACTTCACATGGGCCTCGAGGAAATAGCCATCACTATTTAAAGGCACCTTCAACATCTTGGCAGTCTCTATATTATCACCTGGCACAATACCGGTTGAAAGGACTATAAGGTCAGGATGAATTTCAATGTTTTCTTGCAACACCGGTTCAAATACTGAAATTTCTAAGGAACCGTTGTTGTGTTGTAACAAAGGTCTCTTTTCATTATCATACTGTATAAACATCACCCCAGTTTCTCTTGCCTTAGTATAGAAATCTTCTTTGAAGCCATACGTACGGATATCACGATAAAGAACATATATTTTTGCCTTTGGGTTTAGCTCAAGTAATTTTAATGAATTCTTAATAGCCTGAGAACAACATCTTCTACTACAATATGGATGACCATTATCCCTGGAACCAATGCACTGAATCATTACTACAGATGACAGATGACTGATGTCAGATGGTTGGCTGGATAGTTTCCCTTCCAACTCTTTTTGGGTGATTACTCTTTTTTCTTTTCCATATAGATATTCAGTAGGTTGATATTCCTGGGCACCAGTAGCGACAATTACTACTCCGTGTTTAAGTTCTGCCTTTGTGCCATCTGCAATGAGAATTTCAGTCTTGTAATTTCCAATGAATCCAGAAACCGATTCAATCTCCGCATTGGTAAATACATGTATCAACTTATTGTTTCTCACTTGTTTAATTATTCTTTTTAAGAAAATTTTGACATCATCTCCCTCGATTGTATAGTAGATATGCCTCAAATTACCACCGAGTTCTTTTTCTTTCTCTACAAGAAAAACCTCAAAACCCTGTCGGGCAAGAGAAAGGCTTGAGACTATGCCGGCAATTCCACCACCAATTACCAGTGCCTTTTGAATTACATCGATCTCAACCCGTTTTAAAGGTGTAAGTAATTGCGCTTTTGCCACTGCCATCAAGACCAAATCCTTTGCCTTTTCAGTCGCCTCCTTCGGTTCGATCATATGTATCCAACTGCACTGGTCACGAATATTTGCCATCTCAAAAAGATAGGGGTTTAGACCCGCCTCTCTTATTGTCTCCCTGAAAAGTAATTCATGAGTCCTTGGTGTACATGAGGCAACAACAACACGATTCAATTTATGCTTTTTAACCATCTCGATAATGCGCCTTTGACTGTCCTGGGAACAAGTATATAGGTTATCTTCTGCATATATAACATAAGGAAGGGTTTTGGTATACTCAACAACCTGCGGCACATCGACATATCCACCGATGTTGATTCCACAATGACAGATAAAGGCGCCAATGCGTGGTTCTTGATTTGCGACATCCAATTCAGATGGGTATTCTTTTTTTGTAACTAAGGTATTTCTCTTTTCAGCCAATAGTTCCATTGTTTTAGCCGCAGCTGCAGATGATTGGGTTACTGTTTCTGGTATATCTTTTGGCTCAGTACATGGCCCACATACATATATCCCTTTTCTGCTCGACTCAACGGGGGTAAAGGTGTCTGTTTGACAGAAACCAAATTCATTCAATTTAATATCCAACCTTTGCGCGAGCGCAGGCATCTGTCTCAACGGCTCTAAACCACATGATAAAACCACCATATCATGTTCTTCAGCATGTATTTTTCCATTTTCATCATTAGAGTATTTAATAATTAAATTTTTCGATTCCGGCACCTCATCAATTGATGAAGGGCGGCACCTGATATACCTAACCCCATTTCTCTTTGCCCTCTCATAGTATTCATCAAAACCCTTACCAAATGCCCGGATATCCATAAAAAATATAGTGCACTCAAGCCCGGGTGAGTGCTCCTTAGCAATAACTGCTTCTTTTGTCGCATACATACAACATACTGATGAGCAATACGGGTTTTCTTCATCCCTGCTTCCAACACACTGAATAAAGGCAATCTTTTTTGGTTCTTTTTTATCGCTGAGTCTTTGGATATGGCCTTGAAAGGGCCCGGATGCAGACAGAATTCTTTCAAATTCAATTGATGTCACAACATTTTCATATCGTCCATTACCATACTCACGCTTCTTTTTGCCATCGTAGACCTCAAAGCCACATGAAAGTATAACTGAACCAACCTGTAAATCGATTACTTCTTCTTTCTGGTCAAAATTTATTGCCTTTGCTTCACAGAGATCCTGACAGATCTTACATTCATCGGTTAGAAAATGGACACAGTGTTCTTTATCAACAACTGCCACATTGGGTATTGCCTGAGGAAATGGTATACGAATTGCTGATCTTGACCGGAGTCCCTGGTCAAATTCATCTAAAAGCGGCCTCGCAATTTTTTTACTTATCTTTTTGAGACGTTCTGATGCTGTAGGACATATTGAATAACAGGCTCCACATACTATGCACTGTGGCGACTCAACATCAAAAGGTGGTGATATTTGCCGCTTATCACCCCTCATCTTAAAACCAACTACGCTTTTGCCCATTCGCTCCCGACACATCCTGACACATAAACCGCACAAGATACAATCTTCGTCTCTGCGAATAAATCTTGTCTCTTTAACACCGAGCTTTCGGGCTATTTCTTTCACTTTTTCTGAGTGAGGTGCGCGTGCCATAATAAGTTCAATCATTGTTCTTCGGATATTTTGTAACTCTGGTGTGTTCGTTATCACCTCTATGCCATCCTCAACTGGATAGAGACATGATGCCTGGATCTTCTTTCTACCATTTTTATGAATCTCTACCACACATAGTCGACAGGCACCATAAGGACTCAATGCCTCATGATAACATAATGTGGGAATTTCAATATTGAGCTCATGTGCAGCCTCAAGAATTGTTCTACCTTTTTCTATTGTTACATAATTACCGTCAATAGTTAATGACACCATATTCTTTGTTTTCTTCTTTATCTTTTTACCAACCTTTTTCTTTACCGGTTTTTTCTTCATTTTCCTCTTTCTTGTCTGTAATTGTTTTTTATGTTTACTCATGTTACAGCCGGTGAAACAATTTTTATTGCCTTAAACTTTGGTGGACAGACAGAAATGCAGATTCCACACTTTGTACACTTTTTCTGATTAATTTTATGAATCTCTTTTGCCTCACCGGTTATCGCTTCATTTGGACAGTTTTTGGCACATACAGTACAGCCGCTGCACAATTCGGGATTAATGACATAAGAAATTAACTCTTTGCAAACCAATGCAGGACAACACTTCTCTTTGATGTGTGCCTCATATTCTTCTCGAAAATATTTTATCGTCGAAAGCACAGGATTGGCAGCAGTCTGACCAAGTCCACACATTGATGCCACCTGCACCACATTACCTAAATTTTCGAGTAACTCGATATCACCATCTATCCCCCTACCCTCGGTAATACGTTTAACAATCTCATACATCTCATGAAGCCCATCACGACAAGATGTACATTTACCACAAGATTCGTCCTTTAAAAATTCAAGAAAGTATTTCGCAATATCAACCATACAGGTTCGCTCGTCCATAACAATCATCCCTCCTGAACCCATGATCGAACCAGCCTCAGCAAGTTTCTCATAGTCAACCGGTAGGTTAATCAGTTTCTGAGGAATACAACCGCCTGAAGGACCACCGGTCTGAATTGCCTTGAATGTGCCCCCTTCAGGTATACCACCACCAATCTCTAAAATCTCCTCAAGCTTTATCCCCATCGGGACTTCAATCAATCCAGTATTCTCAATTTTACCCACCAAGGAGAAAACTTTTGTCCCCTTACTCTTTTCCGTACCAATCTTTGCAAACCAATCCCCACCCCGAGCAATTATCACTGGAATATTCGCCCAGGTTTCAACGTTATTTATATTCGTAGGCTTTCCCCAGAGACCTGATTCTGCTGGAAATGGTGGCCTCAATGTCGGCTCAGGTGGTCGCCCTTCAATTGAGGCAATAAGTGATGTTTCTTCACCACAAACAAAGGCGCCCGCACCTTCACTGACGTTAATTTTGAAATTAAAGCCTTTTCCAAAGATGTTTTCACCTAGAAGTCCATGTTCTTCGGCTTTTTTAATTGCCTTATTAAATCTCTCAATTGCTAACGGGTACTCAGTCCTTACATAAATATGCCCCTCAGTTGCTCCGATGGCATAGGCGCCGATGAGGAAACCTTCAATCACCGAATGGGGATCACCTTCTAAGATGCTTCGGTCCATATATGCACCAGGATCACCTTCATCAGCATTACAGATAAGATATTTGACGTCACCTTTGACATTTCGGCAGATCTCCCATTTCGTACCCGTTGGAAATCCTGCACCACCACGACCTCTTAAACTTGACTTTTTTATTTCCTTTATCACTTCTTTAGGTGACATTTCTGTAAGAGCTTTACAAAGTGAATAATAACCACCTCTTGCAATATATTCTCCAATATCTTCAGGATTGATATAGCCACAATTCCTTAAAGCAATCTTTAGTTGTTTTTTAAAAAATGGTATCTCATTATAAAGCTTGACCGACTTAATTTCATCAGGCAGGGCTCCATTACATAATTCTCTTTTCTTATTGAATATTATAAAATCGTCCTCATCGTACCGCCAATCAGCAGAAATGCTACTAATCCTATTTTCGCTTAAATTTTCAAATATTTTCTTGATTTTATCTTTATTCACATTGGCAAATGCAATCCTGGGCAATTTTGGTATTAAAATCTCGACCAGTGGTTCTCTTTGACAAAAACCTATACATCCTACCGGCACTACTGAAATGCGGTAATCAGAATTTTTTACTTTTTCACAAAGGTACTTATAAGCTACATCGGCACCTGTTGCAAGACCACAGGTCGCCATACCCACTGTTATTCTAATTCTATCTTCTGGATAGAGAGTAGCTAGACCTGCCTTTTTTATATCATCCAATAGTTTCGATGTCTGTATTTCCTTCATTTGTACTTCCTTAATATATCGAATACTTGATTTGTCTTAACGTTACCATAGGTATCTTCATCGACTCGTACTGCGGGCGCAATGCTGCAACAGCCGATGCATCTTACAGTCTGAATAGTAAACCTTAAATCCTCGGTTGTGCCGCCATCACTAATGCCCAGTTTCTGTTCAATCCTCTCCTGAATTCTTAATGAACCACGTACATGACAGGCAGTGCCGCGGCAGATGGCGATTGTGTGTCGTCCTTTAGGAACCAGGCTGAAGGCATTATAGAAAGTCGCGATATTATAAACCTGGCTCAGCGGTATATCCAATTCTGATGCAATATAGCGAAGAAGATCGGCTGGTAGGTAATTGTACGTTGCATTGATTCTTTGCAAAACAGGCATGAGGTTACCCTTTTTTGTCTGATACTCTCTTAGAATCTCCTCAATTTTGATACGATCCTCGGAGTCTAATTCTATTTTCTCTTCCTCTTTGTCTAAATAGGCAATCTGTCGAACTGGACAATTTTGCATACAAAGTCCACAACCAGTACACTTATCTTCATCAATATAGCGTGGTTCTTTTCTCACAGTAGCAACAAAATTGCCAGCTTCACCGGATAACTTTTTGATCTCTGCATTTGTAATGATGGTAATATTCGGATGACGAGCAACACTCACAAGTTTGGGCGCAAGAATACACATCGAACAATCATTTGTCGGAAAAGTTTTGTCCAGTTGTGCCATCACACCACCGATACTTGGACCTTTTTCCAACAGGTAAACCTTGAACCCGGAATCAGCTAAATCTAATGCCGATTGAATACCACCAATGCCACCACCAATAACCAGGGCGGCACCTACCTTTTGTCCGTTATGTCCCATGTTCATCAACGCGCCAGAAGTTTCTCAATACATTCTACCAGAACACCTGCTTCAACCGGTTTACCGATAAATTCGTCGACTGGCAACCAGGATTCATCGCCAGCAGCTGATGAAAAACTAAGCGAATATTTCTGATCTACTGCAGTCAACATGATTATTGGAACATCCTTGGTTTCGGGTAATCGCTTCATCTCCCGACATAAATCAAACCCCGAATGATCAGTTTCCATCATAACATCAAGGATTATTAGATCCGGTTTCATAGACTTCAACTTAGCGAGGCACTCCTTGGCTGACAGACAGGTTGCAACTGAGTAACCACTCTTTTCCAGCACAATACTTGTTGCCTCCAGGAAGTCCTTGTCATCGTCAACAATCAGAATCGTTTTTTGTTCTGTCATTTTACACCTCCCCTTTTTGTTGGTGTCCACTAGAGGGAATTTCAAAAATAAATCTCGCAAATTTCTTGAGGTCTGTTCTATCAGTTTTTGCAAGACGTGGATTACTATAAAATTCATCATAGGTAACTGAAGTATCAGTAATCAGATATCCTGATTCAGCCTTAACCGAACCGTTGTGGATATTAGCAATCATCTTAACCACGTGCAGACCAAGCCCAGTACCGCTTATACCTACCTTATCAAATCTGATAAACCTCTCAAAGATATCGTCCAGCCTTTCTCGTTCCACCCCAATGCCTTCGTTCCATATACTGAGTCTGAAGATCTGGTCGGTTGTTAACGACTTGCATCTTATATCAGTACATGCCGTACCATATTTGATGGCGTTGTTTATCAAATTACTGATGCCGATCTTCATTAGATCGGCATCACAATAGAAAAAACGATTACCTTTCATATCTACATTTATGCTCATTTCGTTCTTCTTAAGCATCGGTCGGAACTCATTAATGACTGGCTCGAGACAGCGTTTGTACACATCAACGCGTCTTCTCGAACATTGTAGCCTTTTGTTCTCTCCCCTGTAGGAAATAATATAATTTCTTATCATGTCGTGTAACATTCTCAGACTACACAAAGAGCTCAAAAGCATTGCATTGTGTTTTGCAGGACTAATGCGCTGAGATATATTCGCATCAGCGAGCGCACTAATATTCATCATGACCGATCCGAGAGTTCCTTTGCATTCATGTACGAAGAAAGCCATAATCCAATTCAGATGCTTATTTATGTCGCACATCTCTGTATTGTTGCGGATGACTTCACTCGTATCTACCACACCGAGTTTTTCTTGTTTACCTGAACCTGATGTATAACGACTTGTGTACCTGCGATTTAGGGCATTTTTCAATGCTATTTTTATTTCTTGCATGTCGAGGGGCTTCATCGTATAGAAAAAAATGCCTTGTTCCCTAACCTTAGCTGCGACTTCTATGGAATCGTCAGCTGAAGTCACGATAATCGGCAACAGCCTATCCATGCTTTTCACGATCGGAATAAGTTCATATCCTCTTTTGTACCAAGCATCAACATCGAGTATTAGAACATCGATTAAGTTGCTACGAATTTTCTCAAAAAGCCTACTTGTCTGTTCAATATTCTCTGCACGATAACCTTCCTTGCACAACACGGAAACCAACTGCTTTGCAGTTTTCACATCGCTATCCATAACAATGATTCGGTAGCGTTTGGCTTTTCTTTGTCCAATCATTAAAGGCTTCTCCAATATATTCATACGCAAAATCCATGCCAGCTAATATGACATACGTATGGAGCAGTATTTTCTGTCAAAACCATTGATATTTAAGGGGTTTTTCAGTATTCTGGTGTTCGCTAAATGTCCATGCCAAAATCAATTTTGCCTTGTGCATGGTTTTCACATGCATAAGGCAAAGACAAACAATCAGTATTTCGAGAGTTATGAATAACTATGTTTGAATATAAATGTCATGCATGCATAATAAATACATTCATTTGCAAAAATCCCCGAAAATGCTAAGCTTTTCTACCTTTTTTAGAAGAAAACTGGGGCTATCAATCTCGGGTTGATTTTATACTTGACTGGATATTATATTTGCGCATCATGGCTTGCAGGTTCTGCCGCTTCATACCAACATCACGTGCTGCTTTACTTACATTCCATTCATTTCTCTTAAGCGCGTCAATGACAAATGCATGTTCAATATTCTCAATCGCCTTTTCCCGCAGCTGCTTCCTTAGTTTCTTTAACTCTTCATTGGTCTTTGGCGTTGTAATATTGAAACATACTCTTTTCCCTACAACTTGAATGGGTAATTGCTCTGATTCAATAATATCACCTTCGCTCATGATAACCAAACGTTCTATGATGTGCTCCAATTCCCGAACATTACCCGGCCATTCAAAATCCATTAGCAGATTCATCGCCTCTGCAGATACCCCCTTTATCTGCTTGCTTTTTTTCTTGTTATACACCTCTAAAAAGTGGTGCACTAATAAAGGGATATCTTCTTTTCTTTCTCGAAGCGAAGGTAAATGAATCGGGACGACATTTATTCTGTAGAAGAGATCTTCGCGAAAACTACCGTTGTCAATCATCTTTTCTATATTTTTGTTGGTTGCCGCGATCAAACGGACATCTACCTTGATGCTCTTGATACCACCTACTTGTCTGAATTCTTTTTCCTGGAGTACTCTCAGCAACTTGGACTGAATACCGACACTCAAGTCACCCACTTCGTCCAGGAAAAAAGTCCCCCCATTTGCTACTTCTAAAAGACCTCGCTTAGTCACAATTGCTCCAGTAAAAGAACCTTTCACATGACCAAACAACTCACTCTCAAGGAGTGTTTCAGGAAGCGCACCGCAATCAACTGTAATGAATTTCTCTTTTTTTCTCAGGGAATGGTAATGGAGTGCACGCGCGATAAGCTCCTTACCTGTCCCGCTTTCGCCACGAATCAAGACTGTAGAATCAGTTGGCGCCACTTTCTCAATGAGCCGGAAAATCTCCTGCATAGCCCCGCTCTTACCTAAAATATTGCTGAATGCGTAGCGTTCACTCAATTCCTGGCGTAAGTAAATGTTCTCAGCCAAAAGGCGCATACTCTCCAACGCCTTTTCAACGCGTATTAACAGTTCTTCGAAAGTAAAGGGTTTGGCAACATAGTCTACTGCACCTTGTCTAATTGCTTTGACTGCGCTTTCAACTGTTGCGTATCCAGTAATGACGATTACACTGGTTCTGGGACTGATTTGGGAGAGCTTACTCAGAACCTCGAAGCCATCAATACCAGGCATTTTTAGATCCACCATTGCCAGATCCCATTCTTTTTGCCGAACCATTTCAATCGCTTGGTAGCCATCTTCTACGGCAAACGCTTCATAGCCCTTGTCAGTCAGCAACCTGCTCAGAGATTCTCTTATCGCCTTATCATCATCAACTATTAAGATGCGTGCTTTGTCCATTATTCTCCTAAATCAAACAACCTATTATATTTGAGAATAGCAGAGTGTCAATTATTAAACAGAAGCAATCGAGTCTTTCTATGTTTGTATGTCAACCAAAGTCCCCCGGGGCACCTCATTGAACAGCTCAGCGATATCTCGGTTCTTCATCCTGATGCAGCCGTGCGACGCGGGTTTACCAATCAAGTGTTCTTCCGCAGTACCATGAATATAAATGCAACGCTCGTATGTATCAATCCTTTTCCCTTTGTTTTTCCCTTTTTCTAAACCTTGCAACCTCAGTATCCTCGTGGTTATAAGATCCTGGTTACGGTCGTCACCGATCTTAGCTATCCTCTTAGTATTCCGCCGATTTTGAAAAATCGTACCAAAGCGTGCATGTCTGCCAATCTTTGAGCAAATCACATGTTTTCCCAAAGGTGTCTTATAGCTACCATCTTTGTTGCCAATACCGTATTTAGACGTGGAAACCGGATATTGTTTGATTACTTTTTTGCCCTTGATAACATAGAGTCTTTGTTTGGAAATACTTACTACAACCGCATATTTATCTGGCTCGAGTCCAAATCGCGCTCGTAATTTTTTTAGTCTAAAAGAAACTTCTCGCCTCCGCTCGAAGAATATGTTATTGTTAATTTTGTTCATTTGAAATTTATTTGGTATTTGGTGCTGATCCGCCTCCGGCGGATCAGTATCCCCAGATTTCCTTTAGATAAACGGACCTTCGGCACGCCGGGCACAGAAATTTTAAATGTTCGCTACGATATGGTGCCGCATCAGTAATTTTAGGTATTGCCTCTTCACCATATTCCTGGGACAATACCAAGAACAGATTGGGATTGGCATACGCTAATTCTCCGACCCTTTTTGCTATCCATAGAAGATGCGCCCGTGTGGTTATTACCTCACCACACTTTTCACAAAGGATCAATTCTTTCTCAATTACATTATCATATCCTTCATTTTTTATCTGCGATAAATCATATTCCTGTGTGTGTTTAATACCTTCTTTTGTAGTACAATAAGCAACGCATTGCCCACAGTAAATGCATCTTTCCTGATGGTGAATTTCTCTGCGTATCCGTTTAATTTTGTCATCCTCCTGAGTACGTGCATATGCCGGGCACACCTCAACACAAGCACCACACAGAACACATTTATCAAAATTGAATTCTATTATCCCCCTGAATCTCGGAGCTGCAGGTGATGGTTTAAATGGAAATTTTGAAGTATATGGTCCTAAAAATATTGCTCTTATCGCCTCACCAAGTTCCCTTAATTTAGGCTTCCTCATCTAAACCTCCTTTTTTCCCTTGTTTACCCGTTTTCACCCTTATTTACCCATTCTTGTCTATCTGTTCACCACCCAGTTTATCTTCACCATATTTATCAACAACAGTCCCTTTCCACAGTTTGGTTCCAAAGTGTAATGAACCTTTCATAAGAGCATGTGCAGCAACAGGGCTAGTGAGTAGTAAGAAAACCCCACAGATCAATGCCTTTATCCCCATTGGTGTAAAGCCTTTTAATAGAAAAATACCAACCATAATACCGAATGTTCCTAAGGTAACACATTTTGTCGATGCCTGAAGTCGATTATATACGTCAGGAAAACGAACCAACCCAATAGTACCAAGAATATCAAAAGCCACACCAATCCAGATTATGATCCAGCCAATAGGACTAATCATCGAGACTCCTTTTCTCAAGATATTTGGCAAGCGCCAACGTGCCAATAAAACTAAAAAGCGTAAGTGTTATCGATAGATCCATGAGAAATGATTGATCGTAGAATAGTGCAGTGATGCCAGTAATGCCAACAAAAAGAATGCCCATTATGTCCACACCCACAGCTCGATCAGAGATCGAAGGACCCTGGTAAATTCTATAAAGGCATAGAAACCCGCCAATTGCCAGGATTATTATCATAATGTTCATTCGAATATCCTCCTTAAATATTTCTCAAAAGGACTCGCGATTATCTTTGATGCCTCTTCAATTTCTGTAGATTCAACCCAGATCCAGTGAATATAAAGATAATCATCATCTATTTCACAGGTCATTGTGCCTGGTGTCAGGGTTATAGAATTTGCTAAAAAGACCTTGGCTATATTTGTTTTTAAAGTTGTTCTAATTTTTACAATACCTGGTTTTATTGGTCTTTCCGGGTGTAATACTCGGTAGGCAACATCAATATTAGCCTTGAACATATACCAAATGAAAAATGGTATGTAGATAATAAACCAGAAGAGCCTGTGTAATTGTAAGAATTTTACTGGTTTGTTAGTAAAGTATCCACCAAATATGATCGTTCCGAGCAAAACAACGATTACACCAGCAATCAAATGATCAAGATTAACACTCAAGGTCAATAAAAGCCACAAACAGAAACCGATTATAAAATAGATTATGTAACGCATTTAGACCCCCTCAGAAATTCGTTGTGAAACTACCAAAGACCAGATGAGAATATTCGAGACCTCTTAATAAAGCATGAGCAGCTGGACCAACAATGAAATCTATAATCGGTTGAAAACCAATACCAAGAAGCACAATCAAAACTACAAGAAACACCATTGCTATTCTCATTGTGAATGGTGCCTTTTTTGCATCAATCTTACCTTTTTTCATAAATACGCTGTTCTCGATTCTTAAAAGGTATGCCAGGGACAGAACACTAAGAACGATTGCGATGATTGCAAGCCATATAAATCCTGCTTTTATCGCACCCATTATAATTAACAGTTTTGCAAAGAAACCGACCAAAGGCGGTAGACCAATTACAGAAAGGGCACCAATGCGAAAACTCCAGGCAGTGGTAGGCATCCGCTCGCCAAGACCGGCAAGTTTCTGAAGATCGCGGGTACCGGTTGCATGAACTACAGAGCCTGAAGTTAAAAATAACAGTCCCTTTGCGAGACCATGAGCTAAGATATACAAAATCGCACCAACAACTCCGTAATAGTTACCAATGCCAAATCCCAACATAATGAAGCCTACCTGGGAAATGCTTGAATAAGCCAATAATCTTTTATAATCATTCTGATTAAGAGCAGTTAGTCCAGCAAAAGCAATGGAAAGCAAGCCTAAACCTATTAAAATATTAAAAACCATCGGCTCATTTGCACGTGTCAAGCCGAAAACATTAAAAACTATTCGTGCCGTAGTGTAGATACCGAAAACCTTAGTACAAATACCGGCTAAAAGGCTGGAAATGGGAGCGGGCGCAGCAGGATAGGCATCTGGTAACCACGAATGAAAAGGCACCAAAGCAGCTTTAATCGAAAATGCAAAAAGCATCATACCCAGTGTCATCCAGAAAAATGTCGTATGCCGAATCACCTGCAGTGAAGTGGAAATATCCGCAAGATTCAAAGTTGAGGTCTTCGCATAAATAAAAGCTATTGCCAGAAGAAATGTTAACCCGCCAATCTCTCCCATGACAATATATTTAAAGGAAGCCTCTAATTCTTCAGCACCAACTCCAAAAGCAACCAGCGCATAAGAAGAAATCGCTGCAATTTCTAAAAAGACAAACATATTGAATAAATCACCTGTAATGCAAATTCCCATCATCCCTGCAGTCATCAGCATAAATAGTGTATAAAATTTCCATTGACCCGTGTAATTGGACATGTAACGGAAAGAAAACAGACTGCCAGTAAATACAATAATTGAAATAATAAGGACCATAAATGCTGAAAAACTATCAAATGCCATTACAATACCAAGGGGCGGTGGCCAATTACCCATTTTGTAAACAATCATAGGTAATTGTTGGGTAACTGCAATACCATATAAAGCAAGAATGAATAACACCAAGGAGACAACTGTAGATACTAGCCACGCCAATGGCTTATAAATTTTACCCAGTATTGGAATGAGAAAAGCACTAATCAAAGGTAATGCAAAAAACATAGGGATGAATGACATCAACGCCTCCTTTGAAAAAGGGTAAATAGGGGTAAATAAGCGTGAATAAGGGTGAATAAGCGAACAAAACTAAACACTATGTTACCTCCGCTTTTCTTTTGATATCAAGTGACTGAATTAATCGCATAAAGAGATAATCAGTGCGCCCAATTAAACTATCGATCATTTTATATTCCTGTTTGTCTAAGATTTTATCTTCGAAACAATCATCCACATCGCCGGAAAGTTCCCCTAAAGAACCCTGGGCAATTGATAGATGTTGAATATATATACCGATTGATGTCCTTTTATAACCTTCCTGAATATTTTGTTTTATTGATCTTGCACTGTCACGCATTTGAGATATTCTACGTAATTCTTCTTTTGGAAAGTTTTTAGTAATTTCATAAATTATCCGACGTAATTCACAGGCATTTTTCCACACAATCAGTTTCATATATCCCTTTCCCATTAGTCCTCTTTTCCCCTGTTCATCCCTTTTTGCCCTTGTTCTCCCTTGTTTACCCATTCTTGTCATCCCTTTAGCTTCTTTATTTCTGCAATATCAAATGTCTTGTAACGACTGTATATGCGCAGAATTATAGTAAGCATAAGTGCTGTTGTACCTAATGCAATAACAATTGCTGTAAGTACCAAAGCCTGGGGAATTGGATCAACAAAATTATGTGGTGTGTCGAGCTGCGTTATAATTGGAGCCAAAGCACCTCGCTTAAAACCAACAAGAGCAAAAAAGAGATTTATTGCGTATTCAATAAGAACAAAACCAATTGCAATTTTAATTAAATTGCGTTTTGTCACAATTGCATAAAGACCGATCAAAAACAGGATAATACAACTCGCAAAGACGATCATATTCTGCTCCTTAATACCAAAATTCTGATTTTTTCAATTTGAAATTTGAAATCTGAAATCTGAAATATCATCAATCCTCCATCACATACTTCATTGCTGCCAGAGCGAGAAAAATGGAAAACAACCCAGCACCTACCTTAATGCTAATAGCAATATTACATAGTGGAATAATGCCTGCACTTAATAGATAAAATGGTTCTCCTTTAGGTAAAAAGTTTAAGAAAAACGTACCCGCCAATAAAAGTCCTGATATCGCAATTCCGACGAAGAGAAGTCCGCCAATACTCTCAAATATTGAAGCCGTGGTTGAGGATTTTTTTTCTGATTTAGCCCCTTTGCCAAATGCAAGAAATCTTAAAATAAAAGCACCGGCAATAATAACTCCGCCAGCAAAACCACCGCCAGGTGTTAGATGCCCATGTAGAATAATGTATACACCGTAAATGAATATAAACCCGATTACGATATTAGTTATCGTTTTAACAATCAAACTCATTCCCTTCATTTTTTCCTCCCTGACTTACGCATCAATGCTACAACACCGATAGCCGAAGTAAAGAGCACTGTTGCTTCACCCAATGTATCAAGTGCCCTAAAGTCCAAAATTACATCAGCAACTAGGTTTGCTCCTCCAGTCTTAGGAAGTCCGAGTTTAATATATTCACTGGCAACCCTCATTATTGGATTTCCAAAATCTGGCATCTCCTGTAATGATCTAAACATAACAATCAAAAATAAAATTGCAAAAAATGCGTACAGAACAATAGAAAAAATCTGAGTGCCTGATAATTTTTTACGAATTGTTTCATCAACATGGGTGGTTCGTAAGATAACGGCTACGAAAATAACTACAGTAAGAACCTCAACAACGATTTGAACGATCGCAAGATCAGGGGCTTGAACAAGAATAAAAACGATCGCAACAGCGAACCCAACCGCGCCTAAGGATATCACCGCCGCCAGTAAATCCTTTATTTCAGTTGCTATTATTGCAGCAACCAAAATGAAAGCAAGAAATAGATAGAGTTCAATCATTTAGACCCCCTACAAGAAAGGGTAAAAAAGGATAAATAAGGATAAATAGGGGTAAATAAGCGAATAAAATCAAACATTATGTTACCTCCGCTTTTCTTTTGATTTCAAGTGATTGAATTAATCGCATATATCCCTTTCCCATTAGTCTTCTTTTTCCCCTGTTTGCCCTTGTTCTCCCTTGTTTTCCCATGTTCACAGCACCAGCAATAACATCAAGATAATTCCACCCAAGAATATCCATCCGACATAGTTATATAACTCACCAGTGTGTAAGGCTGACAACAAACTACCCAATGCTTTTATAAGCTTACCTATATATTCATAAACAGCAACAATTAAGGAATTTATGACATCTTTAAATACCACAGCCAACCCGCGCATTATTCCGAGGAAATGATTGTAAAAATCAAAAGCACCACCCTCGCCGAATTCAAATGTTTTTTTCAGCATGCCTAATTCATTTACTGAAGAATAGAAATTAGGACCCGTTATGCGCGCCGCCTCTTCATCCAATATCTCACCACCAATAAAAACCCGGCTGCGCCTTGGCTTTGCCGCTGTTCCAAATAAGAAGATAATCAGTCCAACAAGTATTCCAATAATAATCAGCACCGTCGCCAAACTGGGCATCCAGAATCCGCTCTCCACAATGCTGAAAGGAAGTGCAGAATAGATAAGATGGCGTAGCGGCACCTTATAGGCAAATACACCAAAAATAATACACAACAAAGCAAGAATGAGTGCTGGCACCACCATTTCAAATCGGGCTTCCCTCACCTTATTGAGTTCTTTTGGTCTTTCACCCAAAAATAATGAATGGGTTATTTTCAAGAATGAAGCAAGAGTTAAGATACTTCCAAACATTGCTGCAATTAAAAATATCGGCCAGAGATTTGACACCTTGCCAAATTCAATAATTCCTTGATAAACCATCCATTTTGAAAAAAATCCGTTTAAGGGAGGTACTCCTGAAATAGCGAACGCAGCAATGAGAAATGTAAACAGGGTTATTGGCATCTTTGTAGCCAAGCCACCCAAACGATCGAGATCGGTTGTTCTCGCCCGGTATTCAACAGAACCCGCCGATAAAAAGAGACACGCTTTATATATAGAATGATTGAGCATATGGAAAAGACCACCAGCAATGCCGATGGGTATGCCAGTTCCAATGCCTAAAACCATATAACCAACCTGGGATACCGCATGGAATGAAAGTAACCTCATCGCCTCTTTCTGAATCATAGCCATTGCTACTGCCGCGATGATTGTCACCGAGCCAATGATCATTAGTAAAATTCTGAGGTGAACTGAACCAGTTATGTCAAAAAAGAAATAAGATATCCTTACCAAAAGGTATATACCGATTAATTTATCAAGACTTGCCGGTATAAAAGCCATAGTCGAAGCCGGTACGACCTTTGCTGCTTCAGGTATCCAGGTGTGTAGAGGTATTGCTCCAGCTTTGGCAATAGCACCGATCATTATAAGGATATATGCAGTGATCATCCAGGGACCATTGAGTAAGAGCTTTGGATCTGCCGGGATATTTATATTGCCAACCTTGACAAACAATATTACGATCCCGAGCATCATAAGGAAATCTGATACGCCGATAATCGTAACTGCTTTTCGTGCCGCAAAAGAGCTGTCCTTCTTACCTACAAGCAGAATACCGTAGAGCGTAAAAACAAGGACGTTCCAGAAGATCAAAAGAAAAATGAGATTCCCGGTAATCACCACACCATTGGCGGCTGCTAATGTAAGGGCAATATACAGGTGGTATACTCTTTCTCCCGGTTTTTTAGACATTGACTTCAGGCAGTATAGCCACACCAAGAAAGCGAATATTGCGTTAAACAGAAGGATGAATCCTGCAAGACTATCCATATAAAATCTGAAGTCAATGCCAAACATGGTTGTCGGTATTTCGGTAATCACGCCAGTTCTTGTGGCAATAAAGATCTTAATCGTAAAAAACAATGTCAGAATAAAACCAAGGAAGTTGAATTCAGAACGCAGACGATTGATAAGATAACCAAGCAAACCGCATACTACTGGTAGCAGCAAAATAAGATAATAAATCTCAAATTCAACACCCAATATAGTAATACTCATCACAAAAGCCCTCCATTAGCGGTTAGATAATCCACCGGTTGATAAATGAAAATGCCAAAAAGTAATGAAAGGAGCGCGAGGATAAAAACGACAGTCAAGCCAACATAGCTTAAACTCTTGACCTTCCCGGTATTCTGACCAAAGAATAATTTGGTATAAAATCTGAGATTGTAGAGCAGGGTGAAAAGAGCAGCGACAATCGCACCAATGCCAAAGTACGCGGAGTTACTGACTGCGCCAATAATCACCGCTAATTTTGACCAGAATCCAACCAATGGGAAAAATCCAACAATAGAACCAGCCAGGAATGCCATCGAGACACCCAAAACCGGCGACCATTTCAGCATGCCACCTATCGCATTCAGGTCACTTTTGCCAGTCGCATCTTCGATCAGACCAACCCCATAGAAGAGTCCTGCTTTTGCAAGTCCATGGGCAAGAATATATAACATACCTCCGATTATTCCATAGGTGCCACCCACCGCAAATCCCAATAGGATAAAACCTATTTGACTTATCGTCGAGAATGCAAGAAAATCCCTGAGATCGTTCGAAATAAGTGCAGCACCCCCTCCTATGATGCAGGAGGCAATCGCCAGCCAGGCAACAGTATTAAAAAATTCCGGAGCAAAATAATTGCCAGTCGTAAAAAGTCTCAAGAATAAAATAACACCAATGTTTTCAGCCACTCCCGCAAGACAGCCGCCAATTGATGCAGGTATTGATTTATATGCTGGTACAAGCCAGATATGAAGGGGAATGGTTACTGATTTTGCAAGAATACCGATCAGGATGAGTACTGCAGCAAGATCATTATAAATTTTGATCTCAAAGAAATTAAAGGTTCCATTATCAAGATAGAGCATTACTAAACCTACGAGCATAATGGCGGCCGCAGCGAAGTTTATAAGAAAGGTAAAGTTTGCCGCATAAATATTTTCTTCTTTTCTGTAAAAACCTACTGCTCGCCATATAGCAAAGGTTGAAATCTCCCAGAGGATAAACATGAGTAAAAGGTTATATGAAAGTGCCACTCCTACTCCTGAGCCAACGATCAGAAGTAGCATAAGATAAAATTCTAATCTATGTCCCTTCTGCTTTATTGTTGCAAGTGCATAGATAAAAGACATTAAACCGATAAATACAAATAAAACACTAAGGAAGACACCAAATCGATCCAAGAAAAAGTCAAGTCCTATCATTTTTTTACCTCTAATTGCCTTCTCATTTCTTATATCTCCTTTTAATGTCTTCGGTCTTTTTCCAAGAGAGCCTTAATAGGTCCTGCCCAGAATATTTCTTTTTTCCATTTTCATACACGAAAGTTCTCTCTGTACAACAGTAACACGGATCAACCGCGGCTAAAACCAGCGCAGCATCAGCAATAGAATAACCTCTTACTGCAACAACATTTGAAGCAATATTCATATAACTCGGTGCCCTCACCTTATGCCTTACCGGCATGTTTGACCCATCAGAGCGCACATAATGGAAAACCTCGCCACGCGGCGCCTCATGCCTACCAATACCCTCACCAGGTGGAATTTCATCTACCCTTGTCTCTATTGGACCGTCGGGCATATCTTTTAAACACTGCCTCACAATCTTGATAGATTCATGACACTCAATCAACCTGACCTTTGCTTTTGCTAAAACATCACCTTCAGGAAAGACTACCATATTCCAGTCAACTTTATCATAAGCATCATATGGATCATCCTTTCGTACATCACAAGCATAGCCCGAGCCGCGCGCTGTAGGACCAGTTACCGCATAGGCAATGGCATCTTCTTTTGTCAATACACCAACATTTTCAAGCCTCGCCCTTATTACAGGATCATCTAATATCGCATTTGTAAACATGGTATTCTTTTTTTCAAGCAAATCGAGATATTTCTCTATCTTTGGATAGTCCTCTGGCAGTATGTCTCTTCGTGCCCCGCCAATCTTATTTATCGCATAATGGTTACGATTTCCCATTATTAATTCAAATAAATCAAGCAAAGGTTCACGATAACGCCATACCCACATCCATACCGTATTATATCCAATAAAATGACCTGCCAAACCAAGCCACAGATAATGGGAATGAATCCGTTCTAACTCGCCAATTATTGTCCTTATATACTGAGCACGCGGCGGTGCAGTTATATGGACAATGTCCTCAACTGCCAAAACATAGGCATAGGGGTGGGAATCTGAGCAGATTCCACAAATTCTTTCAACCAAAAATGAAACTTGATCCCAAGTTAATGTCTGCGAGATAAATTCGTGCCCGCGATGATTATAGCCAATATTAATTTCTAAATCAACAACCTTTTCACCTTCAACAATCAATTTGAAAAACTCAGGTTCTTCTTGTAATGGGTGATATGGACCAATTGGAACTATTCTTCTCAAGATGCCTCCCAAAGTTTCTTCTTAATTTTAATATTCTTATGTTCGTCAGCATAATCGCGACGCAAAGGACACAGGTCAGCAGGCCAGGTTTCAGCAGTTAATAGTGGCACAAGATTAGGATGCCCGACAAAATCAACACCTAATAATTCGTGAATCTCTCTTTCAATCCAGTCAGTCGCTGGCAAAAGCGTAGTCATACTCTTTATTTTTAAATCATCCTTTGGCACTAATACTTTTATATTATAATAGGTTCCTGCCTCGTCATGAGAAAAATGATAAATAATCTCAATACCATCGCGAGTGTCAATACCAGTGGCAATTGAAAATCTGAAACCTTTTTCCTTATATAAAAATTCTACAAAATCGTATACCTTTTCCCTTGAAATAGTCATATAGGTTCTGCGGGGCGAATGAATCTTTATTATAACCTCTGGAAATTTTGCACTGATTTCATCCAAAATCTTTTTTGAATATTCTTTTTTCATCATAACCTCTTTAATGCTTTAATTATCCCCATAATCATTGTCTCAGGCTTTGGTGGACATCCAGGTATATAAACATCAACCGGCATGTGCTTATCATAAGGACCTACTACGTTATATGAAGGCGTAAATATATTCGGGGAACAAGCGCATGCGCCAATAGCAATAACAAGACATGGCTTTGGTGTTTGTTCATAAACCCTCAAGACCCGTGGTAAAGTTTTACGGTTTATAACACCGGTCACTAACAAAGCATCAGCATGTCTTGGCGAACCGATAAGAACAATACCAAAACGTTCAACATCCCAGCGTGGAGCAATCAGGTCCAATATTTCAATATCACAATTATTACACGGCGCCGCGGCAAGGTGAAAAACCCAAGGTGATTTTTTTAGTCCCCAAAGTTTAGCATTTCCCATATTCTTCTCCTCTACAACCCATAAAATGCTAAAATCAACCCAATAGTTGATAATGTACCAATACCTACCCAGAAGAACTTTAATGCCTGGTCAATTCGCAGTCTTGGATTAGTATTTTTTACAAGGATAATTAGCACTATTATTAATAACAATTTTAAAATTGCCCACCAGTTGGCAAAACCACCCCATAATACTGAGATCAAAAATAGCGGCAAGAGGAAAAGCATCATTGCCCTGGTCATTTTATATATAGCCAAAGCAACACCTGAATATTCAATATATGGTCCTGCCATTATCTCCTGCTCTGCCTCAGGAATATCAAACGGTATAAAACTCAATTTTGCCTGAATAGACAAAAATATAACCACCGCAGCAATCACTCCAGAGATTGAATATAAAAATGGGCCTTCTGCTTGCTGGGCAAGAATAATTTCGCCGAATTTAATACTCCCCCCTGCCTTTAATATAATACTCGTTAATGCAATCAGAAATGGTAATTCATAGGCAAAATACAGGGTCATCTCTCTTGATGCACCAACACTTGCCAGAGGATTTTTAGAAGCAGAGCCACCAATAATAATACCGATTGGAGGTAAAGCAAGAAGATATATGATAACAATCAAATCCCCAACAAATGAACCTGATGGATTGAAATTCATGTTAAACAGCATCACCGCAAAAATTGACATTCCTACAAGACCAAGAAGTGGACCTAAAAGAAATAGTGTTTTCGAACTGCCCTCTGGGATCATTGTCTCCTTTAATAATAACTTTAAAAAATCTGCATAGGGTTGGAACCAAGGTGGACCAACTCTCCAATGAATTCGTGCTGTGACTTTACGGTCAATCCAGGTCAGGAAAAGACCAACCACTGCAGTGAAAACAAAACCAGGAAAAATAATATATGAAAAAATAATCCTCACTATATTCATACGTTTCTCCTGAAAAATGCATTTTTGGAAACCATTCTCCTACCAATCTCATGCTTTTCAATATCTTCGTCCCTTAAGAACTGAAGAGCTCCAGAAGAACATGCTGCTACACATCGAGGGCCATCTTCTCGATCATTACATAAATTACATTTTTGAGAAACGTGCCTGATGAGTGGCGCATCAATAACACCGAATGGACAGGCATATGCACAACTCTTACAACCAATACAAATAAGTGAAGATCTTATCACCAAACCGGTCTCCTCATCCCTTTTTATCGCGTCAACAGGGCAGGCTGCAAGGCACAAAGGGTCTTTACAATGTTTGCACGCAAGTGGTAGATACGCCTCACCGACAATATCACCGTGCCTGATGCATGCTTCACCTTTGTGAGCTGCTTTACAAGCCGCCTCACAGGACCGACAACCACAACATAAATCAAGGTCTAAAACTATCCTTTTCGCCATATCTCCACCTCAGTTGGAATAAAATTAACAATGTTATTATCGATCTCAAAATCGAAAAGGCCTTTCACTTCTGGTGTTTCTGCTGGTATTGAAACAATGCCATTCTCCACATCCTTTGTCAATTTTGCAGCAAGATCAACACTTCCATGCTTTGATTTAATAGATATGATATCATTTTGTTTAATACCCAATTTCTTAGCATCATGGGGATTCAACTTTAATATCTCCTGCTCAAAAAATCCAAGGAAATTATAGGCAATTTTCTCACCAATCAACTTAAAAACCTTTTTCTTTTTTGGTGATGCGCATTTTTCAACAAGTTTTTTAACTCTCTCGTTAATGTCAATCTTAAACTCCGGCACGTTTAATCGTTTAACTTTACCAGAAACCTCCTGAAGTAGTGAAAGTATTTCACTAATAGTTTTAGCACCACTCGACGATTTGATATTACCGCCCAATCTCTTTTTACCAAAGTTGGTAAGTATTGTGCCTTCTTTTTCAAGATTTAACGCTGCAGGAATTGTAGTACACTCATTATATTTTATCGTCGAAGTAGAATATATATTTAATGCCTTTAGATTCTTTAAAACTTGGGGATAATAAAAAGGAAACAATTCACCAAAATTGATCAAATGTTTAATCTTCTTCTTTTTGACCAAATTCACAATCGAGCCAAAGTATTGATTACCCTCAAATCCTGCAAATTCAACGAGCGGAACAACCTTTTTTCCACTAAATGTATTTAATTTAGCAAGCCCTTGAGTCAAAAGCAGAGGATCATATGTATGTGCAAAAGGTAAACTTACAAGGATAAGACCATTTTTAGCTTGTTTATAACTTTTTGAAATCTCTGTAATTTTTGATCCAGGGATACCAGTAATTGCAGGAATATCAATATTTCCTATATTTTCCTGGGCAAGGCTGAACAGTAAAAAAGGCTCAGTGCCAACCTTGCATTTCAAGAAATCGCTTGCAAAACCAGCTGTATGCGAGTTGATCGTATCAATTACGACCAACCTATTTTCCCGGTCACGTAATTTCCAATTGATGAGCGCCTTAGAAATTATGGGCGCCTGATTAAACAGATCGCCCAGAACAATAATCATCTTGGCATTCTCAATTTCATCAAGTGAAAAAGGTTTATTTAAAAATTTCTTTAAAAATCTTTCAGGTTCAAAATAGGTAGAGGCAATATTCTTTATACCTGTTTTATCACAAAAACTTATTATTGATTCATATTCTTCTATAGTGAGATTTCTATCAAATGTAACAGCAACATTTTTCGGGTTGTCCAATATTTTTTTCAAATCTTTTGTAAGTTTTGACCATTCCAGCACCTTGCCATCTTTCATGGGCATGGATAAACGCTTTGAGTGATTTAGATATAACGCAGCCGCACTTCCCCTCGGGCACAATCTGCCTTTACTACTGCCTTCCTTAATATACTCAACCCCTTTTATACCGAAATCATTAAAGACCACACCAAGGTCACACCCAAAACTACAGAATGGACATACCGTCTTTTTAACAGTGGTAAATGTAGGATCAACCTTCTTCATAAAAAAGGCTCCTCAATATCCTTCACATCATCCCAGGTAAGAACTGGTCCGTCCTTACATACGTAGAATTTTCCCACTCGACAGTGATTGCATTTGCCAATACCACAAGACATATTACTCTCCATGGATAGATATATATTCCTGTGCTCAAAACCCACCTCAACAAGTCGTTGGGTTACGAACTTCAACATAATTGGCGGTCCACATACAATAGTAGGCGAGTTTTTTACATTCACCGGAATTTCATCGAGGAGTACGGTCACCACCCCTACTGTGTGCTGCCATGATTCATCACCGACATCAACAGTCAGAAGGATGTCAACATTCTTGATCTTCTGCCAATCCGGGATTAATCTTCTATAGACTATGTCGTCTGGTGTACGTGCACCATAACGTATATAGATCTTCTTATACTTATTAATATTATGCAACAGAGCCAAGAATAGAGAACGAAGCGGTGCAAAACCTACACCACCGCCGACAATATAGATCTCTTTTCCTTCAAAATCATCTAATGGATAAGGTTTTCCAAATGGACCTCTGACACCAACAATATCCCCTTGTTTCAGCTCAAACAGAGCATTCGTAACCCTACCAATTTTCATAATCGTGAATTCCATATCCTTTGCATAGGGCGAAGATGATGGTGTAAACGGTGCCTCACCAACTCCTGGTACAGTCAGTTCAGCAAACTGCCCAGCTTCAAATTTTATTGGCATACCTTCAAGTATGAATGT
>JAUVZL010000084.1 GCA_030602565.1 Candidatus Stahliibacteriota bacterium | reverse complement strand
AATCCAAACCCATCATACTTCCCCTCCCTTGACGGGAGGGGGTAAGGGGGAGGGTGATTTTTTTCATAATTTAATACACCCCTCACCTTTGTCCTCTCCCGCAAGGGGAGAGGATTTTATACTATTGCAGTTTAAAATTTGTGTCCAAGTCTCTGTTACAGTAAGCAGTGGGCAGTAAGCAGTAGGCAGTAAGCAGTAGACAGTGGATATCGTGTGATATTGCTTGTTGACAAACAATCTATAATGTATATGATTGAACAGGAGGTTTAATGCGCTTTGTCGGACTCTTTTTTGTGATTCTGGTCATTGGTTTTATGATTGGGTTTATGGTTCTCAATTCGCAGGCAAGAGTTGACCTTGATATTTTTGGCCAAAAGGTCAATGATATGTCATTGTCAGTCGTCTGTTTTTATGCTTTTATCGCGGGCATGATTTTTGTGCTCGTCTTTGCACTGGCGGATGAAATCGTCTTAAGAAGCAGTCTTCATCGATTCCGTAAAGAGAATAAGAATTTGCGCAAGGAACTGAATGCGCTGCGCAATTTACCGTTTGAGGAACCAGAATGATAGTATTGATAATTCTTGTTGTAGCTTTGATTGCTTGTGTTCTGTTTCTTTATTTCTATCGTAAACACGAGAAAGCCACCGGTCACACGCCATACATTGAAGCCCTCATTGCCCTGCTCGAAAACAATGAAAACCTGGCAATGAAAAAGTTCAAAGAGGCGGTCAGCATTGATACCGATCTTGTTGATGCTTATGTAAGACTCGGTGATTTGTACAGGAAAAAGGGCGATGTTGAAAGGGCGATACAGATACACCAATCGCTCACGGTTAGACCGACGTTGAACAAGCACGAAGAAAAAAAGGTGTACCTGGCTTTGGTTAATGACATGCTCGAGACGACCCGGCTAAACAAAGCGACTTCGTTCCTTAAAGAAATTATAAAGATCGACAAAAAAGACAAACATGCACGGGAACTAATCCTCAAGATATACGAAGATATGGGCAATTATGTGGATTGCATCGCGCTTTATGAAGAGGGCGGTACAAAGCTGAAAGATGACCGAAGACATGCATTCTACTATGCGTCACTCGCTCATACCCGTTTGAAGGATATCAAAGGTAAGGATCCGGGTGCTGAAAAGGAAGTTGTGAATCTGCTTAAGAAGGCGCTGAAGATAGTTCCTAATTCATTCGCTGCTTTATTTCAATTTGCCAGCTATTATGAGCAGAAAGAGAATTTGAAAAAAGCAAAGGAATACTATCATAGAATCATAACTCAACATCCAGACCGCGCATTTTCTGTTGTTTCAAAATTTGAAAAGGTATATTTTGAACTTGGTCTATTTGACGAAATAATTCCAATATATGAAAAGATTTTCCAGAACAACCCAAAGAACTTTGCAGTTGGTTTTGCGCTTGCTGACGTTTATGAGAAGAAGAACGATCTTGCAGGAGCCAAGGAAGTGTATGGCAAACTTGCTGATGTTTATCCAAATAGTGTGTTGCCAAGATTGCGGATGGTGAAAGCAAGTATCAAAGACAAAGCGTTGAAAGAAAAGATTGCAGAAATGGAAGCAACCGTAGCGCAGGAAAAATACAAGTGTGGGAAATGCGGTTTTACCACGGATAAATTTACCCTATTATGTCCAAAATGTCACGCTATAGAATCATTCTTGCTTTACTTATAGTTCCACTTTGTCTGTTTTCTCAAGACATTGATGAAGCTATAAAGCTATTCAATTCATCACAGTATGAACGGGCACGCGATATCTTTGTACAGGTGGCAGAGGATGAGAATAATCCACGTATTGCTGAGGCATACTATTACTTAGGACGTTTGTCAGTTATCCCGGACAGCGCGTTATTCTATTTTAATAAGGTGAAAACCGATTACCCACAGTCACGCTATGCTGATATTTCTTATTTGGAGATCGCCAAGAGCAATATTGCGCGTAAAAAGTATCAGAATGCGATCATAACTTTGAACGAACTTTTGCGAAAATATCCAGATACTAATTTGCAGGACGAAATAATGTTCTGGTTAGGCGTGTCCTACATGAGTAGTGATAAGGAAAAAGAAGGCATCAGTATCCTTGAAAACTTAAGAAAAACATATCCAAAATCAGTGTGGAGTGAACGGGCACTGACAATTATTCCCTCGAAAGACACCCCTGAAGTTCCCCAGGAGTATTACACGGTTCAGGTGGGGTCATATCGTAATAAAAGCAATGCTGAGAACTACGCTGAAGAAATCAGAAAGAAGGACTTCAGTGTTCAGATAGTCGAAGCACTGGTTAAAGGCAACACGTATTACCGCGTCTGGGTCGGTGAATTCTCCACCATTGAACAAGCCAAGACATTTTCTCACGAACTCGAGTCTTTGGGAATAAAAGGGAATGTCGTTAAAGGATACTGACCCGATTGCATCGGGAAGCTACAAATCCCAAAAACCAAATTTCAAACGATAAAAGAAGGAAATTATTTTCTATAAATGAAACTCGTTGTCTGATAAAAATTCATGCAATTAACTCCCCTTCTTGAGCAATATCAAAGGATTAAGAACAAATACAAAGATGCTTTGCTCCTTTTTAGAGTGGGTGATTTCTATGAATTCTATTATGATGACGCAAAGCTCGCGAGTTCGTGTCTCGGCATCACGCTTACGTCAAAGACCATACAAAAAGGCATCAAAGTCCCTCTCGCTGGCGTACCGATCAAAGCCGGTGAAAGCTACATAGCTAAATTAGTCAAGCATGGGCTGAAAGTCGCTATCTGTGAGCAGCTTGAGCCAGCTGGCAAAGATAAGAAATTGGTCGCACGCGATGTCGTTGAGGTAATTACCCCAGGAACAATTTTGAGAACTTCACTATTGGACGAGAAGAAGCCTTTATTCATAGCTGCTTGCCTGCCTGATGAAGAACATACTGGGGTGGCGTTTTGTGATATCACCAGCGGTGAATTTTCTTGCGGTGAGGTTAGTACACAAGAGGTCGAAGAAATACTATTGAGAAAAGAGGTAAGAGAAGTTATTGTTCCTGATGGTATTGAAGTAAAGTCAGAGCTTCCCTTAACCCATCTGGATGGCTACCATTTTATTCAAGAAATCGCCCACAAAAAGTTGACCGACCATTTCAGAATTGTGGCGCTTGATGGGTTTGGCATTGAAGAGTTAAAACTCGCCATTGGCGCGGCTGGTGCTTTACTCTACTATCTTGTAGAAAACCAGAAGACAGCATTGTCACATATAAGCAAGATCACGCTGTTTGAGGCAAAGAATGCAATGTACCTTGATTCATCGACACGTAAAAATCTTGAGATTTTTGAAAATATCCAGGGTGGTGAAGCGAGAAGTTTACTCTGGGTGATGGACAGTTGTCTGACGCCATTTGGCAAACGACGGCTACGTAGAGAGTTACAAGAACCTCTAATCGATACTGAGCAAATCGAAGAAAGATTCGACGGTGTTGAGGAACTGAAAAGCAAGGAATTCCTGAGGCAGGAATTGCTGGGTATTATGAAATCTATCCGCGATGTCGAACGCATTACTGCCCGGCTTGCTTGCAAGAGGATTATGCCCCGGGAAATGATTGCCCTCAAAGAATCGCTTGAGCTGTATCCAAAAATTAAACAGATGATTGAAAGCTGTGACAGCAATATCATCGATAATATACGCAAGAACATTAGCACATTTGAGGACGAAGTGTCAATGATAGGTAGTGCCTTGGTCGAGAGTCCGCCTTCTGTCGTGGATGAAGGAGGGATTATCCGGGAAGGGTATTCAGAAAAGTTGGATGAATTACGGGGTATTGCTCGGGGCGGCAAAGATTGGCTTCTTGGTTTTGAACGTACTGAAAAAGAGAGGACCGGTATTTCTTCTTTGAAAGTAGCTTACAACTCTGTATTTGGATATTATATTGAAATAACCAAAGCTAACCTTAAAAATGTACCAGACAATTATATCAGGAAGCAGACCCTGGCTAATGCAGAGAGGTTTTACACAACTGAATTAAAGGAGTTTGAGCAGAAGATTCTCAGTGCTGAGGATAAAATTAAAGTACTTGAATACGAGTTATATGTTGCACTCAGGGAAGACATTGCCAAGAGTACCGAAACAATACTAACTGCCACCAAGGCACTTGCCATGCTCGATGTACTTCAAAGTTTTGCTCAGAACGCGGCATTGAATAATTATTCGCGACCGAAAATAAACACGAATAATAAGGTGAATATCACCGAGGGTCGACATCCAGTCGTTGAAAAAATCCTGGAAAAAGGTTCTTATATACCTAATGATGTTATACTTGATAGAAATTCCAACCAGATACTCATAATAACCGGTCCTAATATGGCGGGCAAATCGACGTATCTACGACAGGTTGCCTTGATAACAATAATGGCACAGGTGGGTAGTTTTGTGCCGGCAAAAGAGGCGAAGATCGGCATTGTCGACAAGATATTTACGCGCATTGGCGCGAGTGATGACATTTCGCGAGGTGTAAGCACGTTTCTTGCGGAAATGATGGAGACCGCAAACATATTGAATAATGTTTCCGAGAGTAGTCTTGTTATCCTCGATGAAGTAGGTAGAGGAACATCGACCTATGATGGGCTTTCCCTTGCCTGGGCAATAGTCGAGTATCTGCACAGCACTAAAAAACCGAGGACACTCTTTGCAACCCATTTTCATGAGCTAACCCGGGTCGAGGATTTTCTCGAAGGCGTCAAGAATTTCAATTTCCTCGTAAAAGAATGGGGAGATGAAATCATTTTCTTGCGCAAGCTCGGTGCTGGCCCAAGTGATCAATCGTACGGCATCCAGGTGGCAAGGTTAGCCGGGTTGCCGGATTCAGTAATTCAAAGGGCAAAAAAGGTATTGAGAGATTTCCAGGAGGGTGAGGTGTTCAGCGTCAGAAGGCTAAAAAAGGCTAAGTTGACCCAACAGGATCTTTTCGTTGACAAATAACAACAGGTTGACCGAGAATAAGGAGTAGGGCGTTTACGCCCGTAAAAATATCAGCCTGACGAGACCTCAGTGTTTTTGCCCCCGTCTTTCAGGAAGATTATTTTTGATTGAAATCGATCCCTTGACAACTGCCGAGATTTAAGTATAATAAAAGAGGTTAGGTATGTTACCCGTGGGAATGACCACCTGCGGGTGAGATAGTTTTTTGCCTTGTGGAAAAGGAGGTGAAACTCAGTGAAATTTTTTACAGAGAGCACAATAGTAATTAAAACAATAGGAGGAAAAATGTATAAGCATAACAAGAAATATCTCAATATATTGGTTCTTTTGTTACTAATAGTTGGATGCCGATTTGCATTTAGTCAAAATTCTGCAGGGCGTCAATCACAAATGAGAATTGTGGACGGATATGGTCTTGAGATTGAATTAGATATGACTCCTGATAAACCTAATCTTGGTGACGAAGTTGAATTGAGATGCACTATGTTAATGCCATATTGCAATATACCCAGAAGTAAAATAGTGTACACTTTCTATCACGGAGCGCAACTTACAAGTGGTCAAAAAGAGACTGTATTTTCTCCTCTAAAAAAGGGAATGTCAGCACAAGCAGCGATACGGTTTAAAGTAGTATCACGATTATTGCAAATGAATGTAGGCGTGAGAGTAGAAGTACCCGATGGTCATGGCGGCAAAATGTGGAAAGGCGAACGTGGAAAAACGATTGACATGGTCATTCTTGCTGAGGATGATACGATTTCCTATGAAAAATATGGTCATGATCTTGAACTCTGGTCGCGTATAGGTCCAGAATACTGTTATGATATTGAGGCGGGTGTACGGGTAAGGTCATTCGGTCGTCCTTATGATGAAGAAGCAAAGAGGATTAGGAGTGAAATAGAAGAACTTAAAAGATTAGACCCAACGCTATCAGATTGGGATGCACTTGAGCTGATGCATGATGTTATTTATAATATGATCTGGCGTTATGGTATCCATGATAGAGAAGAATCGATACCAATACTTATAGAAGCAAGACAACTGATGAAAGAAAAAGGGATAACTAAATGGGAAGCAGTAGAGGAAATAATAGAAGAAGATAAAACTCCTATGAACTTTCTTCGTGATGATGGTAATGATAATGCGTCTTCCAATAATAATATTCGAAACCAAAGACATAACATTACAATAAAAGGCACATTCAAGTATAAAAAGCATTTATACGATAAAATTGATGGTTTGGATACAGCTACAATAGACATGCCATTAAGAAATGCAAGGGTTTGGATCCGAGGATATTGGTGGGGTTCCCAGGGTAATCATTATTATGGTCCAGAAATCACAGATAATAATGGCCAATTTTCTCATACAATACAAGTAGATAGCCTGCCGGGATATTTCATTCCGTTAGTTTGGCTACGAGGACCAAATACACCACCAGGATCACAAGACTTTGACCGAATAAAATTGTATTCAGATTCATTAAAATTCTCATTTATCCCTGCTAGCGAAGATACTCAAAATTGGCGTTTCCGAAGCAAGCTAGAAACTCTATGGGTAAGCACCGATATCGGTACTAAATATTGTGGTGAATATCTAACTGATGGTCGACTCTGGCCGGATAACCCGTGGCCACAGTGGTGCAGCTAACATATATGACAACTTATTAAGTGCTTATCGATTTCTCAGAGACAGCTCCTATACTACTGGGGATACACTTTATAGAGTGGTTGCGAAGTGGGAACCTGATTATGAACATTCAACTGAAATTGCAATGGGTTATGGACAAACCGTCGATACAATATACATAAGTGGTGACACAGTAGGTGACTATTCTTGGCATGATGAATGGGATGATTGGTCCTCATTACATGAGTATGGCCATCATGTAATGAACAGATGTGCCAAACCATACCCTCCTTATACACCAGGGGAACATTTTTGGTACCTTGAATATCCTAATCCCAGAGATAAAGGACTGGCTTATGCTGAAGGCTGGGCGAATTTTTTTGCAGCCGGAGTATCTGATAGTATATATCAGGTAAATACAATAAAAGGCATCGGTAGAACAACTGCTAATGATACTACCTATTACCATAATGTTGAAAACCCCTGGGATGGAAGTCATTTTATTTCATCAGAATTTGAGGGTGGACCATGGTGTGAAGGAGCAGTTGCCGGGGTGCTATGGGATATCTATGATTCAAATAATGAATACCCATATCCATACTATCCAAGCGGCGGTTTCACAGATACAACATCGGATCTAATGACTCAAATGTACAGACAAGTTTGGAATGTCTTCGACCACTACAAACCACCTGATACAACATCTTGCCAGACAATTTTTGAATTTCGTTCTGGGTGGTACTATTATGCATATCTGCATGGCGATACATTAAATCAAATAACCTATCATCACTACATAGCTGATAGTGTATCTGCAAAGCCTACAGGTCTCTTCGATTCTTTAATATATATTGATGTGTATCTTAGATGGGATAATAATGATGAAGCCGATTTAGATGGATACCGGATTATTCGGAGAGGAAAAATAATTTTTGGAGTGACTGACTGGAGTAATTGGGCATTTATTGGCGACAATACTGATCCTAATGACACAACGTTCATTGATACAACAGTGTTATCTATGTGGTACTATCAATATAAGGTCACGGCTTACGATACGATGGGTTGTGAATCAGAACCATCAGATAGTGTACAAGTATCTATACCACAAAGTTGTCCAGTTAAATCACCGATGCGTGTCGAGACACCCATTATTAGCTGTATTAGCAACTTAAAGTTGAGCGTTCCAGAAGGCAGCAAAGAAATAGCAATAAGTATATATGATTGCTGCGGACGTGTTGTCGGCAATTATAATATAAGAGTAAAAAAGGAAGATAATTGTAAAATAAAGCTACATAATGTAAATGATCAATTACCATCTGGGGTTTATTTCGTCCACCTTGAAACTGATAAGAAACAAAGTATAATGGGAAAAATAATAATTGTAAGATAAGTATACGAGATTAATTAAACCGCTCCTGGGTCACCACCTTGACACCCCAGGTGGTGGGAGTATAATCGGAAGGAGGTAATATGAAACAAATTGTTGAAGGTATCGTCTTGGTGGTATTGGGTATTGCTTTAATACTTCTGAAAAATTACTATATCTATTTTTGCATTCTCTTTATTATATTTGGGGCATTAAAACTTCTGCTGGCATTCACGAAAAAGAAGAGTTGAAATTAGAACCTTTTATTTTGATCTAAGCCGTCTCTAACGATTTTTGAAAATGAGTTGGTTTCAAATTCTGTGCGTAGTGTTCCAGTGTGAAATAGACAAAAACCACGATATTTCATCGGGTTTTGTGTGCTGATCCTAGAGTAGTAATTTTGCCCTACCGTCCCTTGCCATCCCCCAGTTTTTGATATGTTATTTTTAACCATAGGGTGCAAAAGGTATTATATTTACAGGTATCATGTATTTTTTTTAGTAGTATGTGGTTTTTATACTGCCAGGTAACTCAATAAGCTATTTTCGAAGTT
>JAUVZL010000024.1 GCA_030602565.1 Candidatus Stahliibacteriota bacterium | reverse complement strand
CTCGAACCACCGGAAAAATCAAAGTCCATAAAGACTGCGGCATATATGTTATTAATAGATTCATTTCCGGCATTATGCATAATAAACCTCATAATTACAAAATCGTTAGCTGTAGATGCACTCCAGGCAATTGAATATTGTGCAATAATGAGTCCCTTTGGTGTCAGATGACCAGAATCACTATAGGCTGCAGTTGCATACTCATCGCTAAATGGACCAGGTTCATACATCACAACCATTCCATTGGGAGTAGTTGTCCAATCAAAGTCATCTAACCGATCAACTAGATAATTAGCAGCTTTGCCAACGGCAAAACCACCATAAAACAGATGACTGGGACTTGAAATTGGATAACAGAATCCATCACCAAACTGCTGATTGGGTGTCATATAACCTATTGCTCCATATCGGGTAACAGATAATTTGCAATTGCCACAATCGTGTGTTGCATAATCTTCTTGGTAATTATTAATATCATTTTTTAATCCACCAAGAACAATATTTACAAAACACGATATAAATAATAATCCTGTCATATTTACCTCTTTTTATATTATAATAATATTCGCCTGATTGTCAAGATTACCAGAACAATTAAAGTTGAGAGGGGCCATGCGGGGTCAGATCTCGGAATTAGAAACTGAGTTTTTAATTTTCTCCGCAATCTTGGCTTTTTTTTGCTTTCTCATCTCCATGAATTCTTGAGAAAAAGAGAAAAAGTGGCAGGTCCCTTCAATTCTTCCCCTCAGTACTTCGGGATCTGCGACAGGATCTACGACATCTCAATACTTCCTCTTTCTAACTTCGTTAGACTCGAGACTATAGCGATACTTGCAGCATCTCAATACTTCCTCTCTCTAACTTCGTTAGACTCGAGACTATAGCGATATTTACAATATCTCGATAGACTCGACACTTTCAGCATCTCAATGCTTCGATATTTACAACTTGACATCCGACAAAATCTAAAATCTCGGCTGGTTTTTTTAATTAGAAACCGCTGCCGACCGATAGGTCCCGAATGAACCGAGGGAAGGTCTCGCTGAAAGTATCGAGTGTAATGAGATGTCGTAGATCTCGAAATGAAGTGAGAGGAATACAATGAGAGGCAATTTTTTGAGCCTGTACTGAGTTCATCGAAGTACAATTTTTTCACCTGCGAAGCAGTCATTTCTCCGTGTCCCCGTTTCACCAAGTCTCCGATTCGAAGGAAAGGTTTGACCCCATATCTTGTACGGCTTCTGAGTTCATTCACTGACTTTTATTTCCATTGGTTTCAGGTTGAAGTCAACGATTGTAATTTCATTTGGCCTTACGGTTATACCTGATTTTACTTGCTCATCATACGCCACATACACCGCAGTGCACGTATAGATACCAGGTGGTACATTAATATCACATACCCGCCGTTGCTCCTTGTTGATACACCAAGCAGCGTACCAGAGACATCCGGAGCAGCAGTTACATCAACAGCAATTATAGGCAAATCGTTCCTACTATCAATTACCCGCCCAGTGATAATCTCATATTCGCCATCAATACAACTCAATGGTTCCATAATGAAATTCTTACAGAGAATTTCACCTTCCTGCACAAATACACTTAAAGATACTGCTTCATAATAAAGGTGATACGTGTGCAGTATATGGTAACCACGTTGATGTAGAGTCAAAATATAATTACCCATAGAGTCACTCACTGCACCCCAAAATTTTCCATCTCCAACGAAGCAACCAACCACTGCATTACCAGTTTTTCTCGTCCGGCGCTTCTATATAAAGATACACTTCATTGCCCGGAATGTATTGAAATCCATCTGCCCACGTACCTTCAATTACCGTATTACGAAGCGTAAGGCGTTTGTCCGGATCACTCATCGCTTCCATCTGAGCTGGATACCAGCTCACGATGTGTTCTAGAACACGCTCACTGAAATCAGGTACTGGATCATAATCAAGAACAGTCCACTGAAACGCCGGTACTTCAATTTCAGGTATATCGAGTTTTATTGGTACATGACATATATCCTTTTTTTTGATGTCACTGTAGATCTGAGCATTGTTCAGTCCGATGCTCACTATGATGCCTGTACATATTATTAATACAGATTTTTTACCTGATATCATATAACCTCCAGATAATGATATGAATTATATAAAGATTTGTCAATCAGTATCCTTCACGCCTGATTTAGTTCTCTTCTATCTTCTATACCTATTCTCATTATGCCATTGGATGAATTGTATAATGTAAAGATTTGACCCCATTTGTTCCAAAATCTAAAGTCTCGGCTGGTTTTTTTTATTTGAAACCGCTGCGATTTTTTCATCTGCGAAGCAACTGCTTCTCTCTTTCTCCGTGTCTCCGTTTCTCCAAATGTACACAGGGTAATGCCATTTTTTCCACTAGCATCCAGTATCCAGTATCCCTGGTCTCGTTATTTACGATATAACGGACTATCATCTGTCGTTATTGCCCTGCCTTCGTTATCGTGTATAATGGGGATTTGATCCCACGTTTTATTAACTATTCAGAATAGGTAATAACTAGTATTGACTTTGCCAATTTTTCTTCATCTCCTTGAGTTCTTCTAATATTGCTTCAGTGCCTTTCCTCGCAGAATAATCAACAAAAATATCTACTTTTCCCGTTCTAAGGTGAGTTACCCAACGTTCCAACATATCGCGGTATAGAGAATTAATCAGACTAGCACTCTCGGCAGCGTTTTTCCCAACATAATCATTTCCCGCTGCAAATGCTTCGTGTCTTACACACACAGTCGGATCTTTAATTGTGAAATCAGACGGAGGAGCTTGTTTCAGCTTAAAATCCCCATTTACATCAATGATTAAAACATTTATGTGTTTATCATCACCACCACGAATAACATCTTTCAATCTTTCAATTGCTGGAATAGGGGGGAAATCCTTTCTTAATACCCTTGCTGCATAAAATAATTGATCATCTTTTGTTAGGAGCATTCCTTTCTCAGGTTTAATAATATAAGATTTATTATTAATTTCTTGAGCGACGTTCTCAATCTGTTTTGAAATTATTACAGTTGGATCGTTGGTTGAAAAATCATTAGGTTCCATTTTACTTTGATACTTACATTTTCTCCAAGTTCCATCCTTCTGTAGTCGAAAAAATTCGACAGTTGAGGTAAGATGCAATAAATACATCATTTAATACCTCCTTTCTGATTAAGTACAAATATAACATAAGATTAACAGCTGTCAAGTAACGACGTAACTATATAAATATGGGTTAATTCATATTAAACAGGAACGACGAAGGGGGTCAGATCTTGCAATCAAACATCACGATGCAAATCCAATTGCTGCCAAGGGTGATATTATACGCCCACTTTCTTGTGATATTGCAAGACCTGACCCCCTTCTGTTCACGATCCATCATTGTAATCTGCCCTTTTATCACTGCCATCGAATTCCGCAAGGAATAATTTCTTCATTGGCGATCCCAGTTGTTCTTCTCACTACACATTACGCCTTACACATTACTGTCCTTCATGGTTTGACCCCATTCGTTCCTTAGAAAATTTATTTTTGCTTTCCTTTTCCTTTTTTTGGACCAACAGTTTCCATCTCTACCTTTACCTTTATGACCCACGATTCATCATTGGGATTAAGGTCGATGGTCTTTTGAAAATGCTTATGGGCCGTTTCCATTGTGCCTCGCTGTTTATAGCATAGACCTAAATGGAAATAGGCTTTAAAGTTAGCAGGGTTTTTTTCGATGGCCTTTTCAAATTGATGGATTGCCTGTTTGATATGCCCTTTCTCATACTGCTTTACCCCATTTTCAAAATTATTCTCTGATGCAACAACTTATCCAGGAGACTTTGCTACCGACGTACAATTGCTAACAATTAAAATTATGACCAATAATGGTATTAAGAGCTTCATTTTTACCTCCTCGTTATGGTATTATTATGAATTTTGTAAGGATGTCAAGTGTAGTGCTTAGTGCTTACTGCTCAGTGCTCCCTTTCGCCTTGTCTCCGTTTCATCGAAAATTTGTCAAGTTTCGAGATTTGACCCCATCTAACCCATTTGTAGTCTACCGTTCACTTCCGGTACATTGTACCGTGCAGGAAAATGTGGTCCCAATCTTTAGATATCGGTTTGCCCTCATAATAGAATTCCACACCATCGACCCATTTTCCCGTATAGTCAGGCTGCAGGAATGTATTTACGAGAGTATAGGTGGTGCCATGTCCTCCGCATGATCCTTGAAAATAAATGCCTCTCCAAGCCGATGGGTCTTTCTTTGTCTCCTGTAGTTCGATGATCGCGATCTTCTTATTGCCCCGCTGCTCGATCTTTTTCAATGCGATCGTTCCTCGTTTAAACATGTATTTCATGAGCACATCTACAACGATCTTCACTTTTTCAGTCACAGGGTGATTTTCGGGCACTACTAAGCAAAAGCCAACGCCCTCTATGTCTGCTGAACCATTATAATTATAAATTTTTAGTAGATCGCCCGGCAGATGGTCTTTCGATTCCAGCAGCGCATCTTCGAGCAGGTCAATTCGGCCACGTAAGCCCTTAATGATCACATCTTTCGATTTTAGGGACTGAACAAATTCTGCATTTTCTACATTAGATTTATGCAGTTTCTGTTCAGCTGCTCTGGTCAATGAAGCATGCCACACACACATCACTCCAGCAACTACCAAAGCAGTTATGATAACCGCACCAATAATTTTTTGTAACTTATTAATCTTTATCATTGAAATCTATCCTCAATTACCGCTTGTCGAAGATATTGAGTTTACTGAAATGCCCCGTTAGTTGTCAAATGTACGGGGTAATCGTATTCCTTTAGGAATGCAATTTTTTCATTGGTGACCCCAATTCGCACAATTCGCCCGTATTACATTGAGGAATGGATAAAATTCAGAACCCTTGTTTCCTTCGCCCCCTGGTTGTCGATTAAGAACAAATAGATTCCACTTGGCAGAATAGTCCCGTTATCATCTCTACCATCCCAGACAATCTGGTTAATTGATGATGGGTGATTGGTAAATTTACCAAATGACTTAACCAGTCTTCCTGTGACATCATAGATCGTTAATTCTATATTTTCTGCTTTCTCTATTTTGCTAAAGCTGATTTTTATTTGTTTTGAAAATGGATTTGGGCCTATATCTATTCTCATATTCTGAGCTGCTTCCTGTTCCTCAATTCCGACCGTGAGTATCCCCTCTTCATTATAATTCAATGTTACGCCGTTAAATCCACCAATCACATAGACCGTGCTTCCGACAAGACCAACTGCCATCGATTGCCTGGCATACTGCATTGATGTTTCGTCTGACCAATTATCAGTGACAGGGTTATAGGCCTCAACATTGTTACGATAAACTGTGTAATTATGCCCACCGACTGCGTAGGCCATATTTCCACAAGAAAAACCGCCAAGAGCATACCTAGCATAAGTCATATTTGCCTTTGATGCCCAGTTATTGGTATTCGGGTCATAACACTCATTCACTGTAGTTTCCCCTGAGCCGGGTGAGGTTCCACCGGCAAACACATAGATCGTATCTCTGATTACAGCACATGCTGGTCCCATCCTTGCGGTAGGCATTGATGTTTTTGTTGACCAAGAATCTAATGCTGGGTCATATTCTTCAACTGTTGCCGTTACTGGAAGCATACCGCCGATTACATAAACTTTGTTCGCAACAACAGCGATAGCAAAGGCGTACCTTGATGTCGGCATGGAATCCCTTGTTGTCCAGGTATCAGTTGCTGGATCATACTCCTCTACAAGTTTAGTATCAGTTTGCACACCACCTACAAAGCCACCGATAGCGTAGATCTTACCATTCACCACTGCACAACCAATATTAGAACGGGCAGTTGGCATTGATGCTTTTGTTGACCAGGAATCACTTACTGGATCATAGACATAATTCGTATTTTGAAGAGATCCATCACTACCGCCGATTACATAGACAGTATCATTAATCACTGCACAGCCAGCGCCTGACCTAACTTGCGGTATTGGTGTCTTAGTTTGTCCACGTAATTGCCTGACTCAGTATCGGCAACAACAACATTATAATAAATACCCGCATTTTTACCCCCTTTATAAATATTATAAAACATTTCCATTAAATGTCAATAGGTATAACTGGGGTCAGATCTAAAGGGCATGTTGCCCAAATCCCTTTTTGTCATTGCGAGCCCTGACCATTAAGAATTGCAATGGTCGGGGTGTGGTTCCGTTTCACGAGAATCCTCGCAAAGCGGGACAATCTCATTATATTTCACCAGGACACCCTACGCCTTTCGCTGTGTTCCTCTGTTTACCATCTTCCTTAGTTTCTAATTTCGAGGACTGCCCCCGTCCCCCGGTTCTTTCTAGAATTGATTTGACGCCATTTTCATTTCGGATCTGATAAGGGTCAAAGTTTTATAACTTTGATCCTCCCATTACCTTTTATTTTCAGGAAATAGACCCCAGACTTAACCATGTTACCATTCATATCTTCTCCATTCCAAATTTCACCCGATATCCTATTTATTAATCTACCGGAAACATCAAATATCTCAACCCGGCTCCGATTTTCGGGGATTTTACATGATTTGACAAAGGGGTTTGGATAGATTGTAAGCTTTCTCATTTTGACCTTGGCATATTCTTCGATACCAACTTCTGAATCAGGGTATACCCAGGTTTCATCAAAATAAGTTGCCAAATACTGACCGCCAAATAGAACCACACTTTTACTTTCTGAATCATAGGTTAGCCCAACATTATCACTGGCACCAGGAAGATTAGCAGTAGTTATTTGCATCCAAGCATCTGTGTTTAGATCATATTCCCAGGTTTCGTAGGGGCCACCATCACCACCGTAGAGAACAACGCTATCTCGTTCGCTATCATAAGCCATCATCGCCCCCCAATTGGCAGCTGGTGCTGGAGAAGGATTCATATCTTCCCAGGTATCAGTGTTGAAATTGTAGACCATCGTCACGCCGCCGTAAAAAGCGATAACCCTATCATAGGCACTATCATAGACAAGCGCATGGAAACTCATCGCCATTGGTGCATCACTCATTTGTTCCCAAATGTTGTTGTTTAGATCGTATGACCAAGTTTCATACGATGCACCACTAGTAGTACGTCCACCAAATAAAACCACTCGATCGCTCTCAGAATCATATACCAGATGTCCATCCTGTCTTGCGTTGGGATGAACAGCTGGGTTCATATTGAACCAATTATTAGCAAGAGCCATTGATGCAAAAACAACCATTACTGATATTTTTTTAATCATAAACCTCCTCCTTTTACCATATTATCCTGAATTTTGTGACAATGTCAATGCCAAAATTATCCTAAATCTTCAATTTGGTTATCAGTGGCAGGTCCCTTCAATTCTTCCCCTCAGTACTTCGGAATCTGCGACAGGATCTACGACATCTCAATACTTCCTCTCTCTAACTTCGTTAGACTCGAGACTATAGCGATACTTGCAGCATCTCGATAGACTCGACATTTTCAACTTGACATTCGACAAAACTTAAAGTTACGGCTGGCTTTTTTTAATTAGAAACCGCTGCAATTTTTTCATTGGTGATGCCATGTCTTTTTACTCTCCCTTTCACCGATACTCCGTGACTCCCATTCTCCGCCTGTCGAAGATATCGAATAAATTGAGATGTTGAAAATATCGAATGTAATGAGATGCCCTCGCCTGTCCCGTTACGTAGGTAATGGGATAGCAACAGCGTACGGGCTTACTCAAAAAAAGCCTGACCCCCCTTTGTTAAACCTGCCACATTTATCAACAGCTCGGCACCATTAGGTTTAATAAAAAAGGGGGAAGGGTTTGTTTCCCTACCCCCTTTTCTTTGTGTAGTATATTCTTACTTCAAAAGAAGCACTTTCTCGGCGAGAGTACTGTTATCGGTTTTTAGTCGTATAAAGTAAACACCTGCAGGAACCTCAGTTCCCGCGTGATCCACACCGTCCCAGATGATGAACGTTGGGCATGAGGTGTTGGGCGTAGAGCATGGAAATTCTTTCGTTAGTCTGCCTGTTGCATCGTAGATTTTCAATTGCACTTGACCTTGAGCAGACGTTACGCTGTATTGAATATGTAGAGATTTGCAGAATGGATTAGGTGATACTGTTAACAGTCCAGGATAATGGCTAGCATTATTTGGTTTCTCAGCCGTTCCGCCTTCACTCGTATAATGGAGAACTGTTCCCCAGTCACCGCAAGCCCATCCCTGCGTTGAGTCTATAAAGGAAACACCATAGAGATTTCTTGTTGTACCGCTTGAGTCAGGATTCCAGTTTGCCCCACCATCAATAGTGCGAATGATTGTTCCACCTAGGCCTGCCACCCAGCCCACATTAGCGTCCACAAATGATACCCCGTAAAGTGAAAAGGTGGTGCCGCTCGTCTGAATGTTCCAGTTATCACCACCATCTGCCGTGAAGAGAATAAGTCCATCCCTTCCTATTGCCCATCCTGAATCGTAAGTAGCAAAATATAGGTTTGTTAGATGTGTAGTTGTTCCTGAATTTAGTGTATCCCAAGTAATGCCGCCGTCTATCGTTTTATAGATACCGCCAAAGGCGCCGTCTGTCCAACCTGTATCTGTATCAAAGAATTGAATACTCCATAATGCATTTGTAGTTGGTTGTGTCAACTCAGTCCAATCTGCTCCACCATTTGTTGTATGTACAATCCTTCCACCGTTTGAGCATCCCCATCCTTCCTGATCATCCAAGAAGAAAACAGAGAAGATGCCCCATACAGGGCAATTCTGGTCAACCCAGGTAGAACCACCATCTGAGGTGTAAAAGATGCCATCCCATCCAGATGCCCAGCCTTTAAGTGAGTCAATAAAGAAAACATCGTAGAGAATATTGGGAGTTGGTGATGTTTGGATATCCCAATCAACACCACCATTGGATGTTGTCATGATTACACCATCCTCACCAACTGTGCAACCGTGCGTGATATCAGGAAAGCAAATACTTCTAAGGGTCTTTGCTGTTCCTTCACCAAGTGATTCCCAGTTATCCCCGCCATCTGTTGTTCGAAGAATCTCTGGTCCCTTTATTGACCACCCATTATCTCTTGAGGTAAAAAATAAACGGTCGAATGGATCATATTGTGATGACCAATTGACACCGCCATCTATGCTTTTATAGAGAGAATCACTGGTTAACCAACCATACAGAGGATCAACAAAGAAAACCTGATTTACCCAACTAAAGAATGTAATCGGAGGCTCCCAGGTTATGCCACCATCGACCGTTCTCTGGATAGCACCCATCCCGCCAAAATTATTTCCTGCAACCCATCCAGAGTCTTGTGAGACAAAACATATGCTGAATAATTCCATCCAGATATCACTCTCTGTTAGTGACCATGTTAAACCACCATCTGTGGTGTGAAGTATGGGCGCACTGTCAACAGGCGGGTTTTCTGACATACCGCATGCCCAGCCCTCTAGTGTATCTATAAAATCAGTACTGTAGACAGGGGTTGTTATGCCTGTAGCATGATAATCCCAGGTGTTTCCACTGTCTGTTGTAGAAAAACTACTTCCTTGGTTTCCTACTACCCAACCTTTCTCGCCGTTTACAAAAGAAAGATCATGAAGATAAAAATCAAAACCTGTATTTACTGTTATCCATGTATTGCCGCCATCTGTTGTTTTGTAGACATTGCCTGAATCACCAGTGACCCAGCCGTTGAGGATATCTATAAACTGAACAGAAGAATGTGATAACGGATCGATGAGAATCCTGTCTGTCCAGTTATCTCCGCCGTCTGAGGTATGAATGATGCCACCATTAATATCAATTACCCAACCGTTTATTTCATCATTGAGAAAGAAAAGATCGCTGAAATTTGCTGTCCACGGTGCTTCTGTCTGTATTTCCCAAGATCCTGCAAAAAGTGACACCGTAGTCAAGAGTGTAATAAAGAAAACAATTCTTTTCATAAGCGCCTCCCTTTACGCATTTAATTATAATGCTGATGGACATTTTGTCAAGATTGTAGGCGCATTTGTTCAAATTTGACAAAGAGAGACACAAAGAGGGACGGTGCCTGACATTATGACAATTTCCTCGCGGATTCATGATTTTGTGTTTTAAATCAATCCTCAATCACCTTAATTCAAATAAGTCCGTGAAATATCAGGATAATATATTTTTTACAATAAATGACACAGAGTCTTGCTGTAAGTCTTGAAGTATTGAAAGACACCGTCCCTCTGGTCCAAAAAGAATTCACCCCCTTACTCAGAAGCGGTACGATACTGAAACAATGGGCACGTTCTGCTGTGACCTGTCTTTGATCAAAAAATATGCGGGATTGACTGCGACGTTGAAGTTAGGCACATCGGCGCTGCTGTACTTGGTCGATCGCTCGGCAAATATCTTATAGCAGAAATAGGTAAGCGGCAGGTCAATTGCAAGAAAGATGGCCGGATACGAACGCGCAAGACCCTCGCTTTCCGTGAGCGCTATGAGACCGCCGGTTGCGCTGTGGGCAAGATAAGGTATCAGCCAGGTAAAAACACCTGCGGTTCCGGACAGGTCATAGTCGCGGCTGAGTTTCCTGCCCAGCAAATAGCCCAGACCGTAACCGGCAAGCGAAGTTGCGGCATAGATGCGCTCGTCGCTCCGTTCTTCCCGGTGCAGGTCATACGTCGCCATGAGGAGCGGCACTAGTTCGGCACCGATGATCGCGGTGCGCAACTCGAACAGGGCGTCGCCGTACGTAAGATTTTCTGAATGCCTCGAGAGAAAGAGCGAGGTGTATCCTTCGAGTACGGATAAGGCCGTGCCGATCACCGCAAAATCGTCGCTGTCCTCCCAGACATCATCGTTTTCCCAGCCGACCGCCAAGGTCCTTCCGGCAAAATAGTGATAATAACCATAGAAGCAGTGATTGAATTTTCGCTGGAACATACCCGGTGTAAAACCCATTTTCTGACCAAGCGCGAAATCCGCCAGATTTTCAGCGAGACTCACCGGGAAAATGGCTTTTTCCGATTGGAAAACCACACCGCCGTGCACGGCGCCCTCGATGCCTCCCAGGTACGCACCCAGTGCCGCGCCGCCGGAAACCCGCATTCTCGAAGTCAGGGAAAAAACGGCTGACGTGTAAACGAGCGGCGTGAAAAGAGCGATCGTGACTGCACCCATGTCTTCCATGCCGAGTGCCAGGGGCAAAGACCATGAATACAGACCGAGCCCGTGCAGGGTCTGGCCGATGAGATGCGGCAAACGGGCGTTCTCGAGTATCACCATCTTGGCCGGACTCGTTTTCAGCAGAGTCTGGTATTCATCCGCGGTCAGCTCTTCGACCATTCTTCGGTCCGCATACGTGGCTTCGACAATGTAAATGCTGTCGGCAGTGAGATACAATTCGATGCGCTCGGGCAATTCTTCAAAGAGCGTCGCGAGTTTACCCTGGGTCGGGCGGTCAATTTTTATCCTGGTGAGTGTCTCCTGGGCAAAAACCAGGGTCACCAGTACGCAAAGCAATAATACTCTCTTCATCATTCCTCCTCTTCTTTTTATCTGAGGAATTATATGCTTGATATACGGGAAGTCAAGTAAATAACTAAATTACCTAGTAACCTAATTACCTTTTGCATTCGGCGAAGCATGTCCACAGTGAAACATATCTTCAGCTTTAGCATATCTCCAGCATCAGCGTGTTTCCATTTCTCCGTTACACCATTTCTCCGGGACTCCGTTACTCAAAAAAGATTTGATCCCAGTTCTTTTTCTCACTATTTATCCCGTGGAATGCGAAACATATTCTACTGGGGGCGCTTTTTATTATTATTTTGCTTCAGCGCAGCGTGTCTTCAATCCGCCCCTCTTTTTAGCGGATGTATCTTCAGAGTATCATGTCTTCAGCGTAGCGTATCTCTCCATCTCCGTTTCACTCATTCTCCGCCTGTCGAAGATATCGCCTGCCCCGTCGCGTAGCTACGGGGAATAAATTGAGATGTTGAAAATATCGAATGTAATGAGATGCCCTCGCCTGTCCTCGTTACCTCGGTAACGGGATAGCGACAGCGTACGGGGTTTCTTAGGAAAGCTTTGACCCCACATCCTCTTCTATTATATACATCTTTAACTTCTCTAAAGCAATTTTATACACTTCTCTCTGTCCAAATTTACGCGTATCAATCTTAATTTCTGCTGGTATTTTCTTGAACTTTTTGAATAATTTTCTCACGAATTCATATTTATCACGGTAATGTGCACTAAACAACCAATCACCACCCTGTTCATTTTTCTTTTTCTTTCTAATCCTTGCGTAAAGAACCTTTCTTTGAGCTTCCAGCTTAATCGTTACTAATCTTAACATTGGTAGAACCACCTTCAAGAATGATTCCCTGCGATTCAAACCAGTAGTTTCAAGAATACAATTTCTCCATTTTTGTCGGGATAGGTCGTGAAACAGAGCAATCCATGCATCTGCCTCGCCAACAATAGAAACTGGAAATTTAGCGCGATATTCACCTATGCCATAAATAGGTATTTTCAATTTCCGAGACAATTTCTTTGCCAAAGTAGACTTACCAGCGCCAGGTAAACCAATAATACGAATAATAGGTAAAAAATCTTTCATTTATTCCCTTATTCCTTTATTATATTCTTTTTCTGTCCTCTGTCTCACCACCGTTTCAAATCCCCTTTTCTCCTTGTCTCCATTTCACCAGGTCTTAACAAGGTGATGCCATTTGCTTCCTTTGTAGCATTTGTCAAGTGCCTGCCCTCGCCTGTCCCGTTACGTAGGTAATGGGATGAAATCTGCAATTACTTCATCGGGGTCGAGATTTGACCCCATATCTTCCACTATCCCTTTCATTTATCCTCCTTTATAGAATGATATCTTTATTATTATATCGTATTTTCCCCAGAAAATCAATATCTCTCAGCAATTCTGAAAACGGCGATATTACATATCATGTATTACAGAATGGGAAAAAGATTATTTAATCTTAACTACCTTGTGTGTAATCTGATCATTGATTTCTATGAAATAAATACCTGGCGTAAGTTGCTCAACACCAATTTGCCGTCCTGCGACATCGAAAACTTTGCAGGATTTATCGGTTGGTAATTGCAGAGGGGCCACTCAAAATCGTCGTGTATCGGATGCTCGATTGTCTTTCTGAACTGATTGTTTTCTCCACGACTCCCGCTTCAGTCTCAAGGCGTACAACAAATACATCTCTATTAATACTACCGAATGAATCAGTTGATCCGCTCGCAATAAATCCAAGATCAGATGTTTGCTGTACAGAATAACAATAATCGTGACCTCCACCGCCAAGTGTTATAGACCACAATGAATCGCCAAGCGAGTCTGTTCTAATAAGCCACATATCATAGTATCCAGCGCCGAACGAATAGGTATGACCTGCAATTATATAACCACCATCATGTGTTTCTTCAATTGATCGACCATAATCATTGTACACACCACCATAGGTTTTTGTCCACACCGTATCTCCATCTGCATCCGTTTTAAGAATCCAAAGATCCGCATCGCCTGCTCCAACTGATTCTGTCATACCCACCATGACATAACTGCTGTCCGAAGTACAACAGACTGACCATCCTTGTTCACTAAGTGAATCACCATAGACCTTTGTCCATACTGTATCACCATTACTGTTATGTTTTGATATCCAAAAATCAGATTCTCCAGCACCATATGATTCAGTCCATCCAACGACAATGTAACCTGAATCAGGAGTCTGTTGAACACACTGACCTTGTTCATCTCCAGCACCACCATATACTGTGAACCAAGAAGAATCACCCTGGCTATTAGTGTGCATTAGGAAAAGATCAGCCGGACCTCCTGCCATTGCTGCAGTGTAGCCAGTAATAATATATCCTCCATCATACGTGTGGTGCAGGTACTTAGCTCTATCATCACCAAATCCTGTATAATGTTTGGTCCAAAGCGTGTTGCCTCCTGTATCGGTCTTTGCTAAATATATATCCGGTGCCATATAACTACCACCACAACCAGCAATGACATAACCGCTATCCGGAGTTTGTCTCACTGCATAGCCATGGTTCACACTGTCAGCACCAAACACGCTGGTCCATACCGTATCACCGTATTCATCTATTCTGATAAGATAAATATCACTAGAAAGCATGCGTTCTGCCGAACAACAAATAATAAATCCGCCATCAAATGTCTGCTGCACCATGTAACCATAATCATTACTCTGACCGGCATCAAACACACGGGTCCACAGTGTATCAGGCTGTCCATAAGCGAGTAAAAAGGCAAAAGTTGCCGGTAAAAAAAACTTCATTTTATCTCCCCTCTTTATGCTACAAACTCAACATATTTTATTTCAATTAAAGACACCTCTTAGAGCAAAGCGCTAAGAGCATGGTGGCACTGAAACTCCTCCACTCCGTTATATCTGTTAAAAGTGACTCAATTACTTAATTAATTCGGGTCTCCCTACCCATTACTCACTACTCTCTACTGTCCTTTATAGTCTGACCCCGCTTCATTCCCCGTTTTTCATCAACGGAGAAGAATCAGTTTCTTTACCGTTCTCCAGTTCCCCACCTCGAGTTCGCAGAAATAGATGCTGGTAGGTAACTCTTCACCAGAATTATCGGTTGCGTCCCAGATAATGTGATCGGATAATTCAATAGCGGAACGGTCATACTGCCTGACTAACCTTCCGGTAGCATCATAAATTCTCAACTGCAAAAATATCTCTGTTGGTGGCGACGTAACTGGCGTTAGCTGCCATCGTATTTTTGTCTGCCTTGTGAACGGGTTAGGATAGATTTGAACCAATCCGGGGTTTCGCAAACTACTGTAGGTGCTTTGATCTTCTTCAACACCGGTAGAAAAAGTGTAGGAGAATACCCCACCACCGTAGGTTGCGGCGTACAGTGTGTTTGATGTCGTATCAATAGCCAGCCTGATTGTATGGGTCGTCGTCAATCCGGAATCAACTTCGGTCCAACTTGAGCCTCCGTCAGTGCTGAGCGCTACTCCCCCGTGCACTCCGGTATGCCAGTCCGAAGCGTCGCGACCTACGTATATATCATTCGTTGAAGAAGGATCAACCAGAATGTCCGTGATCATGGCCGGAGACCAGCCTGGGTCGATTCGCGTCCAGTTGTTACCGGAATCAGTGCTTTTGAAAACTTTGCCCGATTCACATCCTGCGTATATGACATGTTCGGAATCAGGGTTTATCTCCAAACTGAATATTGCTTCATTTACCAGCCCCTGCACAAACCAGACATTCCCGCCGTCGGTACTTTTGTACACACCTCCAAATGCTCCTGCGTAAATAACATTTGAAGAGATGGGACTTATTGCCAGCGCTCCGCCGTGGAGTATATCAGACTCGGGATCAAGAGCATTTGACTGAACCGTCTTCGGAAAAAATGCGATTTCAGTCCAATTCCCGCCGCTGTCCGTGCTCTTGCGAACAGAAATACCGGTGTCCGGGTCTACTATGTAAGCACCAGCATAGACTATGTTTGTCGCAAACGGATCGATCGCCATAGAGGGAACGCGTTCTTCCGAATGTAGCAGACTGTCAAGCAACATCCAGGTCGCACCGTGGTCTGTTGTTTTAACAATGGCTTTGATCGCTCCCGTATAAAAAACAAGATGGTCATCAGGATCGATTATCAGTGAGGTTAACCCGACATTTACTAACTGATTAAGCGAACTCCAGTTCTGTCCGCCGTCAATGCTCCGATAGAAGAAAAAACCCGGTTCGGCATAACATCGTCCGGCATAAATAATATCAGAAGAATCTGGATGAGGAACAAGTCCGAACATATACGTATTTTTCATGCCGTGGATCTTTTGGGACCAGTACGCGCCTCCATCAACACTTTTATAGACTCCGCCAGCAGCGGTCCCGAGATAAAGCATGTTGGGTGAAAAAGGATCGACCGCTATGCTGAAAGTAAGGGGATAATTGATTCCGGTATTGATCGGTGACCACGTCGATCCACTATCTGTACTCTTGTATATACCACTCCATAATGCCGAGGCATAAATTATATTTGTTGATACGGGATCGACAGCCAGTGACCACACAATTTCCTGAAATAAACCAAGTGAATCCCACGTACTCCCGGCATCCGTCGTCCTGTAAATGCCTGTTAATGTCCCGGCGTAGATAATGTCAGGGGAGATCGGATCGATTGCCAAACAATTGACATAAGTTGACGGTAATGATAATGGCGACCAGTTATTCCCCGAATCGGTGCTCCTGTGAAGGCCACTACCGTGTGTCCCAGCATACAGAATGTTGGGGGAATCAGGCCACATTGCCAGGCAATACACCTTTACACCGGTCAATCCCGAGGATATCCAGCTGGCGCCCGCATTGATGCTCTTGTAGACACCATTCCCGGAAAACCTCCAGCCTCCTGTCCCCGCGTAGATAATACTGCTGGAGTCCATATTGATAGCAAAACATGTAACATGAGTTTCATCAAGGCCCGTGTTTATATATTCCCAATCGACGCCATCATTGGTTGATTTGTATATGCCAAAGCCATAGATGTCACCGGCGTAAACGTTGTTGGGATACTGGGGATCGATCGCGATCGTCCAGCCGCATACATCCGGCACTGACGACGACACGAATATCCATGTTTCGCCCCCGTTCGTTGTCTTAAAAATGCCCCCGCTATCATCACAACCGGCATATATAATACTGGGATTAGACGGATGAACCGCCAGTGTAATAATATGTCCGCCGTACGGTCCGTTCGAAGTCCATACATTCAAACCTCCGTACATCAATTTTAAAGACACGAGAAAGAAAACGACAGTGCAAAAGATTCTGCGAGATACATTTGTTTTTGACGTCATGACTCTCCTCACCAAATTATCACGATTTAGTACATCATGTCAAGATACAAGATATTGTAAACACCTGAACGCCTACCCCCATAAAATATGTAAAATGTTTAGATTTTACACCATATCAGCTCCACTAGTATCCAGCATCCAGTATCCCTGGTCTCGTTATTTACGATATAACGGACTATCATCTGTCGTTATTGCCTGCCCTCGTTATCGTGTATAATGGGGATTTGACCCCATTTCTTGTCCAAATCACCCGTTTACCCAAAACCGTTCACATCAGTGAACCAAAACCGTGCGAAGCACCAATACCGCTGCCGTTCTTGCAGCCATCTGTTCTCTATTCAAGTTCCGGAATCTCTACAGGATTCAAATCGATGACTGTTGGTTTTAATATTATTAGGAAATCTTTCATTATCTCGATATCCTCTGTGCGCGAGAACAAAAAAGGTAGAATTGACCCTAATACTGGTACTTTCCGCGTGTACTTGCTCTTTTCAGTTGTCTTAAACCCGCCCAGAATAAATTCTTCACCGTCTTTTACTATAACTGTATTTTCAATAATCTGTCCGGTTTCGCTTGGACTCCCTGAAATTATCTGTCCCAACTTTGTTAATTTAGCGGTGATCTGAAGTTTAAGATACCCGCTCTCGCCCAGAGAGGGAATTACTGATAAAAATAAACCGGCGGTCATTTCCTGGGTTTCGAAAAGTTCGCTGTTACTCGAATAACGCGTCACATAGGTAATGCGAGAGCCGTCTAGTATTGTACCTTCTTTGTTATTGGTTGTTACGATCGTTGGAACATTTGTCACTCTACCGATTTCCTTCTCTTGTATGATCTTCAGAAAATCTCCCATATATATGCTTGCTGTTGCATTACCGTCAAAGGAATACATGGATTGACTGTTCTCTATAATGTTTCCATCAAGATTCTGTTTATTGTATGACTCACGCATAAACGGTTGTGCATGTAATCTAGTGTTATCTAATAAGATCTGCCAATCCATACCTAACTCATTTAGCTTTTCATTATTTATTTCAACAATTTTGGCTTCAATGACTATCTGTCTGGACGGAACATCTAAGAACCTTATTAGTTGCAAAGCACTGGATATTGAATTCGAATCACCTGTCAACATGACCTGATTAGTTGCATTATTAGTGGTAAAGTGCACTGTTCTGTCATTGATCATCACCTCATTACGACCGTCAAATGTATACTGTGCAGTCAATTCTTCCATTAATTCAATCGGTGTAATATACTGTAAATGTACGATTTCAGTGGCTACAGTTACATCTACCCGCTGCCCGGATAAAGCTACAGGTACTAACATGAGCGCAGCACAAAAGCAAATCATGAATTTCATCTTTCCTCCTTTTTATTAATCTACAACGAGTTTATTTGTAATTCTAACTATGTCAATAGGGCATTGCAGGATACTACATTATCTACTGCTTACTGCACAGTGCTTAGTACTTACTGCTTGGTGCCCCGTGTCTCCGTTTCACCCTCGCTCCGTTTCATCGAAGATTTGTCAAGTTTCGAGATTTGACCCCATTTGTTCGCCATTTGTTCATTTAGTAATAAGTTCACTCCACTTGCCGAAGTCAGTTTTCCATTTATCCCCAGATCGCTCTTTCCATTTAGCAAATACTTTTTCTTTATGCTTATTAAATTCATCCCACGAAACACTATTAACCTTACAAAAATGCTTTATTATTTCATTCAAATTAAGATATCCCTTCAGGGCAAGAACCTGCGACATTTCAAAGTGCTCGACATAGCGGCACATACGACAAATTGCTTTAAACCCTTTAAGTTTCTGAGTACGTTGTTTATCATCGTATTGCCAAACTGCATGGCAACCGACTTTTCTTTTGCTACCACAAATTTCGCAAGTGTTATTCGCTTTTTTTAGAACTTCTTTCTGTAGCTTATTCCAATTGGACTTAGCCATGTGCTCACGAATATTAGCACCCCAACAAGATTTAGGGATAAGATCGATTGTCAATTTCAGTATATGACTACCCATCTTTCCTCTTTCTGTATCTTCGTATCTTCGTGTCTCCGTTTCTCCCTTTCTTAGAAAAGGTGACCCCATTCGTTCCTAGACAACAAATAGGCAATAGAATACTGAAGATACCGTTTGAGGCAGTAAAGAAGATTTGATTTTGCCATGAAGGGAATATTTCGGCTGTTAGAAAAGCCACCTTACTGCTACATCATAATTAAGAGGCGTTGAAAGACTTTTCGTAGCAAAATCAAACACAAATTTATCATCTAACCTAAACGAAGCACCCATTGATGGATTGTATCTTATTTCTCTCGTTCTATGATGGTCGATGAAATAGTCTAGCACAAAACCAGCACGCAGGGAAATGTTTTGTGTAATATTGTAGTCAAATCCAGATACAAACATGTAATTCTCCGGAGACATAGTTGTTGTGTCAAACTCCGTGGATTGTTGTATGTAACGCAGTTTTATCCTCAGTCCAATTATCATTGTCCCAGATTGATGAAATGTTTGTACCAATGCAATCCCAGCTTCAAATGGAATAAACTGATATTTGAATCCTTCAATTGTGTAGTTAACGTGAAAGACAGGTAAAGAATCGAACTCAAGAAAACTCTCAGGATGTCTGGAACTTAAATACACAGTAAAAGGTACAATGGAATACCTCGCCTCTATTATCGGACCTAGTATCCAATGTTCTTCGCCATATGCAGGTGTCGCTTTTCCGTAGCTCACACCAATATTTAGGAATAATTTTTCATCAAAAGTCATAAAACTGGTTTTACAAGTTGCTAATAGTTGCTCATACTCAAATTCATCTGGAAAATCTCTATAGCCGATAGAGTATACAAATCCATAGCGCTTATAACCCAGTGATTGAGTCCAGGTAATCTCAGAATGTTTATTCCAATAGTTCTCATGATAATATCCTTCGATATTGATTGCTGCCCACGATGGATAATGAATTGTAGACCTCACAAATGTACGAAAATCATGTTTTGCCCAATCAGGTATTCTGTCAAATTTGCTCACAGAAATATATTTATCGTACTTTGTAACTAACGTAGGATATGTGAAAATCGCTGTTTCAGCATCCAAATAAAATGGATAACAATTAACACCAATACCTTTTAAGACAACTGATGCGTTAGGTACATCATAAAAGACTAGATACAGACAAAGAAATATACTCACGCTTCCTCCTTCTCTATGGCAAGTATACCCTAGGATTCCATAATGTCAAGCACAGTACAACTCACCAGGATGTTATAGACAACAAACAGGAGAATAAAGCATCTTCGATTATTGTTTACGTCTGTTGACATGCATCTTTTTGCCTTTATAATAACTCCAATGACGTATTAGTGTTTCGATCAATTTTGTACAACTAGAAAAGGAGAGAGATATGAGAAATTTCTGTTTGGCAGTCTCAATCTTATTGTGTGTTTTCGTCGGGCTGGTAGACGCAGAAGAAATGAGTCAGGATGAACTCAATTCCATACTAAAAAAGGCCACAGAATTGTATCGAGCCAAGGAATACAACCAAGCTGTACAACAATATGAGCTAATACTCCAATACATTAAAGATGATGCTGGTAAGCTATATGATGCTGCTTGTACTTATTCGCTGGCAGGTCAGGTCAAACAGGCGTTAAGTATATTAAAACAAGCAGTAGAGGCTGGATGGGATGCCTATGATCACATGAACCGTGACACTGATTTGGACAACCTACGTAATGAATCAGATTTCAAGAGGCTCATGGCTGATTTATTCACAAAAGTTGAAGAAAAAGAGAAGAAATACGAATTCTGGTTGAACCCTGGTAAAACAGTAAAATTTGGTGAGCAGGAGTTTGAACTGATTGGAAGTCCGACCGATTTGGTCCCTGAGACTGCTCGAGGTGTTCATGACTTAGAGCCATTCAACGATGAAATCTATCTAGGCTATGGAGATGGTATGAAAAACTTAGGTCCGGTAGCGCTTGTTTCTTTTCAACCAGAGGAAGAGGAGTGGAAGTTTCATTTCATGTTACAGGAGCATCTTGTAAAGCATTTCAATCAAATCAAAGATGAACTTTATATTCCGGGTGCGGAGCCATACGAAGAGATCCAAGGCAGGAATTACATACGCAATTATGATTTGGGTAATATCTTTCGGCTATTCAAGAATGGTGGATTCGTCAAGTATCGTACTGTGCCAATGGCTTTGCATATACAGGATATAGTTGAGTTGAATGGCGATTTCTTCTGCACTGCAGGAACCGCTAATAAAAATTGGACCAAGAACTGGGGATGTATTTATCAGAGTGAGGATGGCTGTGTATCCTGGACACCCGCATACAATATGGATGCAGGTAAGGGTGATGAAATCGTCCGCCGTATGGGATCTATCCAATCATTCAAGGGAAGACTGTATGCTTTCGGCTTTGCTTTTTCAGTCAGCCCTGATCAAGAATTCATATACTATCCTGATTTCCTTGGAGAAAATGAGGCAATTGTCTATGACGGTAAATCCTGGTCTACCGAGGATTTGATTCATGATAGTGGTCTGTTAGCAGTTTCAGATGTTGATGTGTTCAAAGAACATCTAGTTTTGAACGCTCACTTCTACGATCCTGACAGCGATTCTACTTCGCCAAAGCAGATTTCTAAATTGTATATATACACTGGCACTGGCGCCGCGAAGAAGTCATTAGACTGCCGGGATGGTAAGATTGAAGATATATTCATTGCCGATGATAATCTTTACGTGCTGTTGCGTAGAGACAAAAAATATGAAATACTGTACACAGAGGATTTGATAGATTTTAAAACAGTACTGGATTTACCTGAAGAGCTTACTGATGTTTACTGTATTGCCGTGCATCAGGATTATTTGTACTTTGGAACCAAAGAAGGAGATGTTTATAGATCCATGTTGTAGAGAATAGCAGCGCATCTATCTTATCGAAAGAACTAAAACACGAAAGCAGGGATATCCCGAACAAGCGGGTTATAGACAACAAACACGCAAAATATTGAGGGTGCCGTTTGAGGTCGTGACGCGCCTGCGAACCAAAGTTGTCTAAGTCTTAGAGTTGTCCCGTTGTGGTGTTAAGAATAAAAAAACATCAAATTGCAATAGCTAACAATGTAAACATAATATAGAGTAAACAGAGGGATAAATGAAACTGAACAGCTCTCCATTTTTCCTCCTTTCCTAAATGATAAAAAGGTATGCCACCCTAAGGTGCTTTCGCACCCAAGGCACTCATACCTTCCCCAAAAATAAGTCTATACAGAATTCGCTCCGTGTCAAGAAGCTTGTACTGAGTTCATCGAAGTGCAATTTTTTCATCTGCGAAGCAGTCGTTTCTCCGTGTCTCCGTTTCACCCATTCTCCGATTCTCAGGAAAGATTTGACCCCATTGGTTCATTGATCCTAATGAACCAATATTATTTTCTCGATATATGAGTTTCCTGCAGTTTGGAGTTTCACGAAATATACGCCGGAAACCACTCTCTGTCCAGCTTGGTCTGTACCATCCCAGATAACCTGGTCAAATGAATAATTGATCAAATCCTTAAATTGCCTTACTAACCTCCCGCTCGCATTGTAGATCTTTAGCTCCATACCCTCTGCCCAACTTGTCCCGTAGGATAAGCATGTTATCCTATCGGGATGCCCTGTGCTAAATCTGATATTCGTACTCTTGCTGCACGGATTCGGATATACGGACAGAAAAGGTGTACCTGTTGCTTTCTCTTCGTGCTCTTTTAAACCCACAATTACATAATCAATAATCAGCGCAGCGTCGAGCATTTCATCAGCCCAAAAAGCATAAAAGAAATGCATACACGGTTCAGCAGTACCCCGTGAACCTTTGTACCCAAGTCCGAACCAGGAACTGCTCTGCCAGGCATTGATAAAATCATCTCTTGCCTGGGTACCAGTCAAATCAAAATATGTATAGTCTTCTGCACTGGCATTTACTGCCTGGTTTGTCAAATATATAGGTTCTGTACCACCGCATTCATTCCAGCCTGGGGTATTCGAAAAAACGCGATTTATGTCAATCTGAAGTCCAGCACCGCCGGTATTGTTACGCAGCCTCAAGACCAGTGAACTTATTTCAGTCCCGGCACCTGGATAACCATTTATGGTAAATTGATTATAGCCACGATATTCCAAGGTACTGAACCCAGCCGCGGCCATGCCCTGCGAATGATTTGGACCAATCGGACCAAATAGCCAGTAATAATAACCCCAGTCCCAATCACTATAGAAAATCCGGGTCGGCGCATAGAGCAATAGCAAAGGTATAAATATTACGATATATTTCTTCATATTACCCGCCTTTAATAATATTATAACGAAATCGTGCGAACTGTCAAGACTTAAGTGTAATTCTGTTTAGTGTTTCGATAATTCAGGAAGTCTTTCCTCACAAGTGAATTCAATTACTTTTTGATGAGTGCGAAAATTTATATCTATATTTTTGTCATTTGATTAGGACTATCTGACACAATCTTGGTTGCTTCCCTTTCTCACCTTTCAACAGTCGAGTGGAAAAAGGGAAAAGGTGGCAGGTCCCTTCAATTCTTCCCCTCAGTACTTCGGGATCTGCGACAGGATCTACGACATCTCAATACTTTCTCTCTCTAACTTCGTTAGACTCGAGACTATAGCGATACTTGCAGCATCTCGATAGACTCGATACTTGCAGCTTGACATTAGACAAAATCTAAAATCTCAGCTGGTTTTTTTAATTAGAATTTGCTGCCGACCGATAGGTCCCAAATGAACCGAGGGAAGGTCTCGTCGAAGATATCGAGTTTATCTAAATGGGCTCACCCCATATCTTTTCTTAGTTCCTAATATTTACTCTCCCTTTCACCGATACTCCGTGACTCCCATTCTCCACCTGCCCTCGTAGCGACAGCGTACGGGGTTTCTTAAGAAAGGTTTGACCCCATATCTTCCATTGTTCTTGCTGGAGGGATAATCGAACAAGTTAAACACATTCCTTAATTTTGTTGTTCAATTTTAGTTGTTTATAAATTTCTCGCGCTTTCTTAAAATATTCATCTACTAAGCCCTGCGAATAAATGCCCTTCAGGGCTTCTTTTTTTAACATTTTTGCATACTCAAGATAGGCATCAGCAAGGGATTTTCTGTGGTTCAGTTCTTCGTAAATTTTAATCGCTTTTTTAAAATTTTTTTCTGCCTTTTTGAAACTGCCAATAGATACGTATATATTACCATGCGCAAAATAGCAACTCGCCATATCGGGTCTTGAACCCAATTCTTTTACGAAATTTAATGACCTATCTACATACTCCAACACCTCTTTTTGCAATTCCCCATACTGGGATTTTTCTGTTTCCACTAAACTCCTTTTACATTTTAATATGGCTAATGCCGTATATACCTCAAATAGTGTTTTTTTATCCCCGATTTCCTTGAGAATATTTTCTGATTTCAATAGATAGTGTGCTGCTTTATCATATTGAGTAATTTCCAAAAATATCTTCCCTAAATTGTGATTTGCTATACCAATCCCGCGCTTATAACCTATCTCCTCAAATATTTTTATAGCCTTTTGATAAAATCCAATCGCCTTGTTGTCTTTGCCTTTATTGTGATAAATACTGCCTAAACCCTCATTTACCTCACCCAACCTCTGCTTATTTCCAGTCTCAACAAATATTTTTAAAGCCCTTCCATAAAATTCAATCGCCTTATCGTACTCTCCTTTCGCATCATACACACCTCCTATATCGCTATTTGCAACACCGATCACTCGTTTAGCGCCTATCTCCTTAAATATTTTTAACCCCTTTTGAAAAAGTTCAATCGCCTTATCATATTCTCCTTTTGCATGATACACAAGTCCTAAATTACGAATTGCTACACCAACTCCCCGCTTATTACGTATCTGTTCAGATATTTTCAAACATCTTTGATAAAGTTCAATCGCCTTATCATATTCTCCTTTATTATAGAAAATTGTCCCTAAATTATTAAATCCTTGTACTCTTAGTAAATTTATCTCTTTTTCGTCAATCCGTTTAAGCAGACTTAAATCATCAACTATTTTTAAACCCATTTCACCTTCTTTTACAGCCCTTTCCATCTCACCTTTTAACCTAAGAATCCAGCACCTCCATATGTATATTTGAGACTTTTCAAACATCTCCTTTTCTGAACATTCTGTTAGCATCTTTTCCGCCTCATCAAGGCTTCTCAATGCATCATCATATCTGCCTTGGTCATGATATATTCCAGTGGTCTTTCTTCTTGATTTTGATTGAATTATTTTATCCCCGGCTGCATTATGATACATCTCTTCATAAAATTTTATCGCAGACTCATATTCACCTTTCAAACCGTGAATATCACCGAGTGCTTCATAGGCTGCGCAAAGTTCCACTTCCTTACCTTCCATCTCGTCTTTTATAATTGTGATTATCTTTTGGAAATATCTAATTGCCTCATCATTTGCATATCTATCCTTTGCTTTTTGAGCGGCCTTTTTAAGCCACTCAAGCGCCTTCTCAAAATTATCACTATTGCCATACTGATAAGCCAATATTTCAACAAAATCATCGAGTCTATCTTTATAAATTTCTTCTATTGTCTCACCTGTCTTTTGATGAAGTGTACGACGTTTCCTCTTTAAAAGGCTGTTATATGATATCTCATACAGAAGAGGATGTTTGAACATGTATTCTAATTCAGGTTCCTTTTCTATTTCGATAATATACTCAAGTTCCTCAAGGGTCGCTAAGTGGAGGGTTAACATCAATCCATCAAGTCCACAGAGATGTTCAAGAATAGGCACATAAAAATTTCGACCTATTACTGAGGCTGTCTGCAAAACGTCTCTTACATCTTGTTCTAGTTGGTCCAACCTTGCGGCTATGACCGCTTGAATAGTATCAGGTATCTCGAAAGTAGAAATGTCAGATGTTACGTCCCAGACCCCGGATGAAAAGGTTAGAATTCCAGAATCTGTTAAGGAACGGATGATTTCCTCAAGATAAAAGGGATTACCTTCAGACTTGGCAAGAATTTTATCTTTGAATTCTTCTGTAAAGCCAGGAATCTCCAAGAGATTGTAGATAAGCTGAGTCCCGGCATTTACATCAAGAGGGTTCAATATAATTTCTGTAAAGTCATCGTCCAGCTTCTTTTTCAACCGCTCCTTTGTTTTATAACACTCCTTCTCCTTTTCAATCCGCGAAAGCCCCAAAAATAACATCGGAAATGGTTCTGGTGAATCGAAAATAAATTCCAAAAGCTCCAAAGATGCAGTATCAGTGCAATGATAATCCTCAATCACCAGAAGTAAAGGCCGAATACGGGATAGGGCGGCTAATAATTTTCTAATGCTAACAAATATTTGAGTTTTCAATCCACGGTCATTAAGATATTTTATTTTCTCATCAAGTTCATCAGCAAAACGAATGGAAAATAGGTAGCCAATGTATGGAGCTATTTCATCCCAGGTCTTGGGAAAAAGCTCCTTGGTTTTCTTTAGAAATTTCTTCTGAATTATTTCCGGCGAGTCCTGGTCAGAAATTGCAAATATATTTTCCAAAAGTTGTAAAAATGGTGAGAATGGCACGGTTTCAGCAAAAGAAAGACTTCTGCCTTCAAAGATGGAGATTATCAATTGGCGATTAGAGATCACTTTCTTAAGTTCTTCAAAGAGCCGAGTTTTGCCCAAACCAACATGACCGAGTATAAAAAATGCACCGCCTTTTCCACTTAACAAATTTTTCACTGCTTCTTTGAGTACGTTAAGTTCCTTATCCCTGCCAACAAGTGGTGAATAAAGTCCTTTTATACCCCGTTTGGGTTCAGGCTTATCTCTCATACGTAAGGGAATGAAGACCTTAATCGGTTCTTCGATCCCTTTAACCGTAACGGGTGGATACGCCTTATATTCAAACAAATATCGGGAAGCCCTGAATACAGGTTCAGAAACTAAGATTTCACCACTTTTGGCAGCATCCTTGAGCCTTGAGGCAAGATTGACCGGTTCACCCACTACTGTATATTCCATCTTTTCTGCCGAGCCAACTTCACCAACAAATACTGTACCACTATTTATACCGATGTGTAATCCCATCTCGGTCTTCATTTTTGATTTTTTTGATAGGGTTTCATTTATTTTGGGTAGAAGATTTATCATATCTAAGGATGCCTTTATTGCCCTTTCTGGATCATCCTCATATGCACCTGGAAGTCCAAATAGGGCGATGACCAGATCACCTTCATACTTGTGAATTGTGCCACCATGTTTGATAATAACGCTGTTCAGAAATTCAAAACAGATATTAACAACATCCCGAACCTCTTCAGGGTCGAGTTTGTAAGATAAGGCAGTAAAACCTGAAATGTCAGCAAATAGGATGGTTATTAAACGACGTTCCTCAATTCTTGGTGCCATTCTTTATTCCCTTATTCTGCATTAAATTATAATGAAGATTTCAGAAAAGTCAACGCCATACTTTTAAACATATTATTTTTTATTAAATAGTTGTAGATTAAAAATATATCAGGTATTTTGCTTTTACTGCACCAATACGGTTTTGTAATTGTAATCTATCTTCTTCATCTTGTACCCGATAATCATTAAATGTAATATAAAACCAGCTCTTAGGTGAGAAGTTCCATGAGAAGAGTAAACCAATTCGATTGGAAACTAATGAACTAATGGGAACTAATGGCTATTTTTTCTTTTTGTTAGTTTCATTTTTAGCTCCGTATATTTACTGGCTGCCGAAGGTCTCGAACAAAGTGAGAGGCAATTTTTTCATCTGCGAAGCAGTCATTTCTCCGTGTCCCCGCCTGCCCTCGTAGCGACAGCGTACGGGGTTTCTTAAAAAAGCTTTGACCCCATTCGTCAGTTATTCCAGTTCTTCAAGTAATTTCTTTACCGCTTCAAATTGGTCCTCTCGGATCATTAATATCGCTGGGTCAACTAATGGTACATGCATTGCTTGAAAACGCTCACCTCTAAAATAGTAATCAATCTTTGCATCATCAAGTATTGATTTAATAACTGCAATTTCTGCGGTATTAAAGAGTGCCTTAAGTTGCTTATATGGTGGTTTTGGCGGCAACTCTTTTTCCTCTGGTAGCTTATCGACTAGCGGTACATCACAATCAGCACATACCGTAAAACCAGACCTGTATTCAGCTTTGCATTTAGGACAAAACATTATTCATCATCCAATTTTTTACTCAAATAGCCATTCACCGCAATCTAAATTTAAATGGTCTGCTTGCCCAGACCCGTACTTTTTTACCATTGTGTTCTGCGGGTTCAAAGGTCGACTTCTTTGCTGCATCGAGTGCGGCCTCATCCAACAATTGATTACCACTTGACTTCAGAACCTTCACATCCACAACGTTGCCATCAGTATCAATTAGCATCTTAACCACTGTCATACCCTTAATACCTTTCTTTTTCGCCTCATAAGGATAGTTCAACACGGGATTCTTAAGTGGTTTAGGTTTAACCTCTAATTCATCATAAGGCACAATCTCTATGAATGGCGATTCCCCCTCATTTTCGATAATAGTATCAGGAATAACCTCAGCATCAGAAGATAGGATACTTACGTTCTGAAAAGGTCCCCAGGTGCCATCGTCTTTCAAAAATACCATCTGGCTATCTTCAGTAATCGCAAACGGTGATATTTGTCCTGCAATCGAATCTACCGCAAACCACGTTGAATCATCTTTCAAAATAACTTCAACTTTGTTGTCGGTTATCGCCTGCTGGTCACAAAAAGCAATTATCGCACTCAGTAATAACAGTACAATTAACTTAGTCATTTTTTCAATTCAGGTAATAATTCTCTGCCTAACAGAATATCAATGACTTCTCCCTTTATCTCGTCATAATCGTGTAGATTCTCATACAGTTTGTACGTCTCTCCTTTAGAGAAAGTGAAAACACCTATTTTCTCGAGGTCTTCAGCATTTGCTTCCATTAAGGCATAATCATCACTTCTTCCACTCTCAACAATATTGGGATCGGGCTTCCCCACAGTAAGAAGAAAAACCACATCGACAAAATCAATTCTACGTACAGTTTTGTCGTCCTGCATAATATCGAAACGATAGATTATGTCAGATTTTTTATTGTATCTCTGTGGGGTGTATGTTGAAAAGTTTTTTATCTTTCCTCCTCTTATCATATTATCCAAAATTCGCAGCAGAAGTCAATATTCTGGTTTGTTCAGTCTCTTTTGTTTCTTTAGTTGATCTGGTCCGTTACACCGGTTCTCCGTTTCGCCCATTCTCCGATTCATCGAAAATTTGTCAAGTTTCGAGCCTGTCCTGAGCGGAGTCGAGGGGATTTGACCCCCCAATCTTTTGACCCCCCAATCTCTTCTAAAAAACCTTCTATTTTAGAAATAAATCTTCTTGCGGATGCTCCTTAATAATTATATTGTTGATTTCGCTAATCAACTTTTTAGCCGTTTCGATTGCGGATTTCACTTCATTGGTTGTTATGTTATTCACAGAATCGTAGATAAAATCATGTCGCTTTCTGCGCATTCGATTGAAGCGCCCTATTAGATTGCCATATTCATCTCCCAAAATCAATCTCGTGAATTCGACGATTGTCTTGTGATATCTTATTACTGTTGGTAAATAACCTTTTGCAAACATCAGTGCCTTACCTGCTCTAATCATAGCATGATAGATAATAGCGAATGCCCAGGTAGGATCAACTATCAATACAGATTCTGCTGTTTTTAAATCTTTATTTGCCCGTTTTAACTGTGCAACTATCTGCTTAAAATCAGGCTTCGCTCTTTTAACGAAATTATTCTTTAGAAATCTGTCGAAGTTTACCTTCATCTCCAATCACCATAATTTTCTTATCTCTTAAAATCTCTAAGAGAAAAGGCTCCTTTTGATTAATTGCTCTTTTGAAACTACTCGGTGTATAAAGCTTATAATTTATCTCGCGTTTCAAAATGTTCTCTAATCTATCCAATTCATTGATCAGAATATCTTCATCGACCTTTCCGATAATCACAATGTCTATATCGGATAAATAGTTTTCTTTGCCCTTGGCATATGAACCATAGATAAAAGAAAAAACAATGGTCCCAACTTTAGTGATGATATCTCTGAGGCTACCAATTACCCCGACAGTTTTAAACACTATACTCTTTAATTCCTTATAAAGGGGATAATGCCTGTTTGCCTTGAAATATCTTGCATTGGCCTTATACTCGCTAATCAATATCCTTTGCTCCACCATTTTGTTTATGGTTCTTTGGAAATTACCTGGCTTTTTCCCAAGAAGCCGACCAATTTCTTGCATGTAAAACGCCTGGTCAGGATTTGTAAAGAAAAGCCTCAGCAATGCTGCTTGATTCTTAGTAAATTCCTTCATTGTTCCTTTCCACCTTTATATGCATACTGCATACAATTATATGCATTTTGTATTAAAGGTCAAGGTGAAAATTTACTAACAACCCAAACTCCCAGATTCTTTTTCAATGGCCTTGCTACTTACATGAGGAGATTGATTATTCTTAGAAGTCGCTGCTGAAAGTGTCGAACAAGCGAGCTGCAATTTTTTCATAGGTGATGCCATTTGTCAGCATTTGTCAGGATTCCTGCTTTCCTTCTAGTCTAGCTCAAGGTCCCAGGGTATGGTAACCCACGGACTCGTTGAATCTGCAAGAAGTTTCTCAAAGGCCTGCAAAAAGTACCACCCGTTTTCCTTGGTTCGCGCGTAAGACCAGAATTCGCGTCCGATAAGATAATTTTCTCCCAGCTGCTCCCATGAATCAAAGGTTTGCTGCAATAACTGCGCAATAGGCATAATTAATTTCCATGCTTCTTCTTCGCTAATAAAACCAAGCAAGTAACCACGCCTGCAAAGATATATATATCTACTGTAATCCCATCCGAGCAGACTTTTCTTTCCTAGATAATGCCAGTTACGCAGAACAACATTCCACGCATTTTTTAGTTCAGGATCATCAATTTGCGCTATCATTTTATTATATTGTTCTTCGGTCCTCGCTATTGTTGGTAAATAACTCCCCATCTCTTCGAAATGCTGCCGGTGACCTCCTTCTTCAATCCATTTCAAACTGCGAAAAAGGTCTTCCCGACATTCAATGCCCCACCATCTACTTAGCGACTGCTTTGCTAAATCAAATTGCTCCGGCGTTGGCTCACTGCCAGCAAGCATATCATGACGATGCCTATTTACTTCAGCCAATACACCGGCAGCCGCTAGCGCCCAAAGTTTCTGCTCCTCAGTCGGTCCCTTGGCACAGTTTATGACAAGTAACCCACCATGGAGAAGCAACAAAACTAATAATATGTTAGCCTTATTCACAATTCTACATCTCTCATTTATTATGTGATAGGTGGCAGGTCCCTTCAATTCTTCCCCTCAGTACTTCGATATCTGCGACAGGATCTACGACATCTCAATACTTCCTCTCTCTAACTTCGTTAGACTCGAGACTATAGCGATATTTACAACATCTCGATAGACTCGATACTTGCAGCTTGACATTCGACAAAATCTAAAATCTCAGCTGGTTTTTTTAATTAGAATTTGCTGCCGACCGATAGGTCCCGAATGAACCGAGGGAAGGTCTCGTCGAAGATATCGAGTTTATCTAAATGGGCTCACCCCATATCTTTTCTTAGTTCCTAATATTTACTCTCCCTTTCACCGATACTCCGTGACTCCCATTCTCCGCCTGCCCTCGTAGCGACAGCGTACGGGGTTTCTTAAGAAAAGTCTGACCCCACTTTCTTGAAGATTTCATTTTCTTGGTAGGAAAAGGTATTGGTTTACTTTAAGTCAAGAGTTTTTTTAATTCTCTCTCGGACTTTATTTAATTTTTTATCCCCCAATTGACCGATTTTTCTTTTAACGAGAGATATGTCAGATGTAAATATTTTACCTGCTCTTATTGCAGAAGAAACTTTTAATCCTGTTGCCTTGAATGCTGTCTCTTTATCTGTTATTAAGATATCATCTGGAGAAGCACGTGTAATATTGCTACTAATAGGAAGTAGAATTCTGTCCGTCTCCCTTGTGTTGTATTCTTTTGATGATATAATTAGCGCAGGACGGATTTTAAGGCAGTGCATTTCTGTAGCGTAGTGAGCAATAAGGACTATGTCACCATAATTCACACGGGTTCTCCGTCTTCCAGTGAATAAATATCCTCGCAAGGATCGTTCCAAAAACTGTAGCTACCACTCTGCAGTACTAGCGTTCTTAATTCTGCATCGCTAAGTTCTACAATTTCTGTTTTATTGATCATTTCAAGAAGTGAGGATAAAGCAGGACCATAGTCTACTGAGAATTTGTAGTACTCTCCTGCAGAAACATCTATAGATAGTTCTTCTCCCAGATTTTCTGTACGTTCCAATATATCCACATCACTTCCCTTATCTGTAGACTCAACCATTATTCCTCCTTAATTTGTTCAACTTTAAATTTCCTGTGGCCGATTAACCTCCCATTGACAATAAAGTCAAAATGATAAATCCCAGCTTTGGGTAAAGGAATATTTTTGATGCCAAAATTCATTTCAACTACTGTTAGTTTATTAGGAAACCTCAAGGGACCATTCAATTTTGTGATTACGTTTCCGGAATCGTCTGAAAATTTCAACTCACAATTTGCCGTACCTATATATTCGGTTAAGGCTACATAAACATGCAGTCTGCTATGACTACATGGAAACTTCTTAGAGTAGACCCGATCAAAAAGACCTAATAAACTAAGTTTCTTTGTTCCTTCTTCCCGGATGATCTGGTCGCAGATGATCATAGCAAGAAGCACCGGATCGGTTTTTTTCTTCATAACCATTATATTATATTTGGATTTTAGCCGGTGTCAAGAATTTAAACACCTGAACGCTTGCCCCCCATAAGGCGCGGCGTAGCCGCGCCGTCACTTTTCTCCTTGTCTCCGTATCTCCGTTTTTTAAAAAAACCGCTGCAATTTTTTCATCGGGGTCGAGATTTGACCCCATTTTGTCACAAGATTGGCCCTATAACCACATAACCATTCTCAGTCGCCGGCCCATTTTTTATCTCAGTAGTGCTATTATTCCAACAATGATTGCTATTACTGAACTTGTAAGTGTTATTATAATGAATATTTTCAAATTTTGCAGACTTTTCGACTGCTTTGCAAATTCTTCATTCACCTTATTCTCCACCTTTGTAATCCTGCCCAAGATTTCAGGAGCACCAATCTCCTTCAGAACATTAATAATTTCATGGCTACCTTTTGAAATCTTTTCTGTTGAATCAATCAATCCTATAAGTCGCTGACGAACAGTGTCAAGTTCTTTTTTTGCTGTCTGGTAAGATGTAGCCTCATTATGAAGTTGTTTCAAGGTGTTTACAAGGTTCTGAGCAATTTCTTCAGCTTCCAAAAACTTCTTTGCTTCTTTTTCCATTTTGACCCCCTATTTTTGGATAATCAAAGAACAGCAATCCTTTTGAAGCTCTACTAAAAGAAACCATGCTGGAATATTGCTAAGATTGATCGGCAACTTAGCAATAATCTCTCTTGCACACTCACGATTTGGATAGGCTTCTAAGAGTTTAGCAATAAGTTCTTTAGCTAATTTTATATCACGGCTGGCAATACATGAAACAGCCCATGTAGCAAATCCAAAAATAATAGTATTACTTAACCCGTAGTTTATCAGAGCTGATGATATTGAAACCATAAAGTTTTGTTTTGCTACCTCATTGTTCTTGTCTCTTGAAAAAATTTCGGAGAGAGCACGCAACATAAGTAAACCAGGGTAGTCTGGATAAGATTCAAGGTAACGAGATACTTGCCCTCTCAGTTCGGCAGATTCGTTTGGAGAACGCACAGATGTAAACAGATCCCTGCATTTCGTTATCCCAGCGTTTTCATCAGCAATTACTTGTTCTAAGATTTCAGAGTACTCAGTTGCCTCAAGATAACGTAAAATTCGCTCTCGAATATCTTTGTCGGTAGGTGAAGTAGTGCAAGCCAATAGCATCTCATGCAATGCCCGTCTTCTTCCACGTTCAATTACATCATAGATGAAATGTAGTAGGAGGTCAATCATACCCGTAATGAAGTCTATAAGTGATAGATAAAGGAACCGCGATGCCTTCTCAACTTCGTTTTGGCGTCTGCTATAGAGGTAACTTGCAACATACTTTCCATATATCTCGATGATTTCCTCTTTAGTAACTCCTGATAGCTTAACAGTAAATTCGTTAGAAGAATATTCTATTGTATAATCAGAAACAACTCCAATAAGTAAAAGCCGATGAAGAGCTTTTTCAGTTATTTTTCTTGTTTCGCTGACAACTTTATTTTTTGTCGTTTTCTTCACTCTTTCAAGGATTTCGCTTGGGATAGTTAGAATTTTTGTCCCTTTCTTGGATATATCTCCAAGGCGTTGAAGAACTTCCGCAATATCTTGTTTTTCTTGGGCAGTTCCACGAAATGTATTGGTATGGAAATAAAGAACTCTTGTTATATCATCATTTTCTTCCCATGGGATATTTTTTACAATTTCATCTATTTCTTCGACTTTGGTATTGGGATTCAATAATTTCTTCGATCTTTCAGGGTCATCATTGGAGACGATTATACAGCAGTAAGCAGTTTTTTTATCTCTTCCAGCGCGCCCTGCTTCTTGATAAAAGGACTCTATAGAAGGTGGAATGCCAAAGTGAATAGTATATCGAATGTTCGGTTTGTCTATACCCATTCCAAAAGCCTTCGTACATACCAAAAGCGGTATTTTATTCCGTTTGAATGCTTTTGTTACGCGGTGTTTGTAGAACCGGTATCGATCAAGATTCCAATACTTTGGTTTTCCTCCACTGTAAATATCGACAGAAATACCTAAATCCTTCCTGAGTTCATCCGATACTCTCTCCACACCAAATTCACCACCAACGTGAGGACAAAAAACGAGTCCCGAATAGGTATTTTTCCCGCGGACTTGATAGAAAGTAGAAGCTGAAATATTAAAAATGTTCGGTAACATCTGCCCAAGATAACCCTTCAATCTAGCAGTTTTTTCCTGAGATATAGAATAGACAATGTGAAATTTTAATTCTTTCCTATCAAACGACTTTGGAGTAATAATAGCGTCAAAATCTGTTATCTGTAACTCCCGTTGAACATCTTTTAGGACGACTCTTGATGCTGTGCCTGTCAATGCAAGTAGTGGTGGAGCGTATCCTTTTGATTCACAATAGGTTCGGCTTGTTCGCCCGATATTAAGATAGGCGGTCCGAAAATCATGTCCCCATTCAGATACACAGTGAGCCTCGTCAACGACAATTAATGCAATTGGAGTATGGACAGTAAGTGTTCTGAGTGACTCACGGAATTCAACAGTTTGGAATCGTTCAGGAGCAACATAAGCAAATAGATACTCTCCCTGTCCAAATAGTTGAATTGCTCGCAACTTATCTTGAGTATCTACAATTTGCCCTGTAATAGCAATGCATCGGTCAATACCTATCATAGCGAGATTATCAATTTGATCCTCCATTAATGAGATAATCGGATCAACAACCACCGTTCTCCCAGGTAGAAGTAAAGAAGTAAGCTGATATACCAAAGACTTGCCCGCTCCTGTCGGAAGTAGTAGCAATGCGTCTTTACCTTGAAATGCTCGTGTAATTCCATCATATTGACCTTCCCAGAAATAAGGCTTACGGAATAGATATTGTAGAAAGTATTCCAAATCTTTTTCTTGTGGGTTTTCTAAACCTTCAATTACTGGTGTTGCCGAGAAGGATGAATTTGCTATATGGAATGGGAAATAGATATTTTGAACATAGAACGTTGTTAAGTCAGTTGTAATTTTATTTGAGAAAGAGATGCAAATTGCATTTGCAGACGCACTTGTGGTGTGGTCAGAGATAAGATTACAAACAGGTTCTCCTATGTTTAGTTTAACAGAATAAAGTTTGCAAAGTCTCCCCAATAATTCTACAAAGTCCACTGCAGATTTCTTTAGTATTGCAAGAGCTTCTTTTTTATCAAATATACCAAGCTCATCTAGATCGGCAATAATATGCCATAACCCTTTATCTTCTAAGTCAAGGCAACCTGATTGAATCGCTTGTAGGAGAGCAATTTGGATTTGATGGTCAATCTTAATTGCGTGTATGAATTTAATAATTTCATCATTGGGAAAATCTATTCCCTTATAAAATCCTTCTTCTATTGCAGAAAGTTTTGAACTTAAAACCGACAGTTGCTGACCACTACTTTTTTGTATTTCATCAACTGGAATGCGTATGACTGCATAGCCATGTTCTGCCAAAGCTTTATCCCGTTCTTCATCTGAATCAATATGTCTTTTATGTTGCTCGCCATCGATTTCAACTATGATTTTTCTTCCAAATCTGGGATGGCATATAGCAAAATCAACCCTTTGATATCCTGCAGTATCCACATTTAGATTTGGAGAAAGTAAACTTGAAATTTCAACTTGAGGAAGAACAAATTGTTCATAGTTTTCTCCTAATAGTTTTGGGAGAATATCTTTATAGAATATATTCTCCTCTTTACTATCTAACCATAGACTCTTTTGAGCTTTTTTATACCCTCTAATCACTAAAGATTCTATATGCGATAAAGAAGATTCAAATTTTGGTGATTTAAATATCTCCTTAAACTCCTTTTCAACTTGAGGAGATGGTAGAGTGATTCGTCCTCTAGTTAAAATTTTTTCCAAGACTGAAATTATCTGACGTTGTTTTTCGGTTAATGTAGATTTAGATTCTCCAGCAGGAAAATCAATTCTCCACTGAGAGAAAGCCTTTAAAATTTCCTCTTCTATATCTTCGGAACTGATCCCTTCCAGCAAATCTTCCGGGACTGCTATAGTTTCAAAAAACCTAACTTGGTAATCTTGGAATCTTGCTCTGGCGATAAAAATTCGTGGAAAAAAAGCCTCTGTTAAAGATCGTTTTTCTTTCTCAGGCTCTATCAGCTCAATATCTACAGGCTCAAATGGAACAGTTGCTTTACACTTAGGATAACGAGAGCACCCATAGAATTTCCCTCCAGCATTTAGCCCTCTTTTTGCTGTACGCAGAATCATTGAAGAGCCACATTTAGGACATCTGATTTCTTGCATTATTTATCCTCTAATTATTTTGGGCCGGCGACTGCAACTAACTTGTTCATATCCGACCTGTGTCGGATATACCAACAAATCTGGAATATATGAGATAATTTCGCATATATGTTTCTTTATTGTTATTTCAGAACTAGCTGTGATTTCCTTACCAATTTTTTTTGTATCTTTGATGTAATCACAAAATTGAGAATTTTGGTCATTCAGGGCAGGTGCACGCCGTTTTTTCCAAAATTTAATATTATGATGAAAAACCAAACATTCTCGTTCTTGTGTTGAATAAACAGAATTATTTGGCATGATTCAGAACTACTCTTCAGGTGGGGGCAAGGCTTCCAGCTTAACATGCTTGATAGCTTGCTTAGCAGATAATCCTCTTAAAATACTTGCAGTAACAAATCCTAAGCGATGTACATTTGCATGTATTGCTTCATAATGTTTATACCTATTTTCCCATATGCCTTTATGACTTTTCATCTCTTTCTTAAGCATTTCATACAAAGATTTTGTTCGGTAGATGCTGTCTTTTACGCTATTTTTAAAGTCATCATTTTTAATGTAGGTCATTAATTCCTTCGAACGTTTTTTCATTTCCGTAGCATCAATCTTTAGAGACTTCATTTCTATGATAGAATTACGAAGAACTTTCGCAATATAAATAGCACCATAAGGATGGACAATAAGGATATCTTTTTCTACCCAAAATCCTGCGGTCTTTTTCTTGAATGCAGTGGTAACCAGTACACCATAGCTGGCTTTTCTCGAAGCTACCGCTTTTTTAGTCTGATCAATAAAAGAATTATTAAATCTGGAGGTTTTCTTGCACTCGTATAAAATAATTCCCGCTTGTTTTTTCTGAAAAATAACCCTATGTAAAATATCACCAACTTTGCCATGATGCTCTATTTTATCTTTCGGAAATTCCGTTCTGAGTTGCTTAACTAATTCATCTTCCAAATTCAAACCTTCAATTTGCGGTGTTGTTCCTTTCTTCAACTGCTCCTCTAACTCTTTCATTTTTTTGTTCATTTCCCTTATCTTCTGCGTTTTATTCTGTATCATTTTAGACAACTTTACTGCACGATTTTTTTTTTTATTTTTTCCCCTTTCAAACGCCGTTTTCTCTTTTGCTCTCATCTCTTTTTGCATTTTTTTCTTCAAGGTTTTCTGTTCCTGAAGTAATATTTTTCTCTCTTCCTTAAGGTTTCTTAGTTCATTATTAAGGGATTTTTCTAACTTTTCTCTTTCTTTCCAAATCCCAATTATTTCGTAATATCGAGTTTGGGTAAGTAAAGATCCACAGAGCGGACAGTTAAACTTCTTTGCTTTCCTTTTCATACTATCCTCCTAGACATATATGAACTCAAGAAAATTACATCCGCTGCATTATTTGGCATATTACTCCTCCTCACTATTTTCTTTTAACAACAAACGGTCTTTAAAGACCGTAACATCCTAAACTCTTTTCATACTATATTTATAATACAAAAAATTGCCGATTTGTCAAGCACTCTACTACCCTTGCCATCCCCCAGTTTTTGATATGTTATTTTTAACCATAGGGTGCAAAAGGTATTATATTTACAGGTATCATGTATTTTTTTTAGTAGTATGTGGTTTTTATACTGCCAGGTAACTCAATAAGCTATTTTCGAAGTT
>JAUVZL010000104.1 GCA_030602565.1 Candidatus Stahliibacteriota bacterium | reverse complement strand
ATCAAATAAACTCCTCACCTTAATCCTCTCCTCGAAGAGGAGAGGAAAGCCATCTTTTCGTACACCCTCTCCCTTTTTAAGGGAGAGGGAAAGGGTGAGGGTTCCCCGAAATATCTGTTGAACGATGTGTCCAAGTGTCTGCTCGTCTATCTTGACATCATTGTACAACGTGTTATAATTAACAAACAAGAAGACAAGGAGGCATAAATGATATTGCTATTGTTGTTGTTATGGACCAGCCCTTTTGTGAACAGACCAAATATAGACATCACACTGGCTACGCATCGGGCTGAATTTACCTGGGACTGGGTTGGACCAGAAGGGGGCGAACTACTCAAAATCGCAGTTGACCCGCAAAACCAGAACCTCGCCTTTGCCATTTCAAGTGTTGACCTCTGGCGTACAACTGATGGTACTAACTGGTCGCTAATCGACCAATTCAGGTATAGAGAAATCGTCGGGGGTTCTGCCGTGAGCTTGAATCGCGCCCTATTCGCCACTGAAGACTCGTTATATCTCACAACTGACGGCGGCAATTCATGGAATCTCATCACTTATGATTTCGGACGCATCCATGCAATGACTGATGAACACCGTGACACACTTCTTATTTTGGGAGAGGGGGTCTCTGGTTATGTGATTTACTATTCGTATGATGCTGGGATTTCCTTTGATTCACTCACTGATCTTCCTTTTGGCTCTGGGTCAGAGATCTATTCAATTGCCTTTGACATGGATTCAACGCTCTTTGTTGGTTGTATTATTGACTATGGTGCTGCCCCAGATACCGCTTCAATCATTCGTTCAACTAACCTTGGGCAGAACTGGACTATTGTATTGAGTGCAAATGATACGCTTCATTTCGGAGAAACAACTGATATCGAGCTCAATCCTAATAATGCACAGGAACTCTTTGTTTGTCTTGGCATGGACGCTGGACCAGTGGGTGCATTCTATTCTTCTAATAATGGCACCGCCTGGACATCCTATGGTCCCGACGATGAACTCTACTTGCCCATGGACATAGAATTTGTTTCTGATGATTCAATAATCGCTGCTTCAGTTTTCCGACCGGGAATTTTCTATGGATGGCGTGTAGCATCTGATTGGTCTTTCACAAGGGTCGACACCACATACACGTGCATGGATATTGACGGGAGTACAGCTTCAACCTGGTATTGCGGTACAATAGGCGGTATTCGAAAGTCGATTGATAATGGCTATACCTGGGATGATGCTACAACTGGAATTAAGGCATTCACGGTATGGCCTGGCCTCTGCAATTTCACATCGCCAATAAATGACACAATGTATGCGACGGCAATTATGGGAAATGCCTTTTATGTATCGACAGATGGTGGAGAAACCTGGCGTAGAAAACATGATGATAATATCATCTATCGACCCGTCATCGCTGCAGTACTGAGCAGCCCGGAAATTGTCTATGCCTCTGCCATGTATATTGACCTGATTGGACCAGACACTATTGCCTACGATTTTCTTATCAGTACCAATGCTGGTGCTACGTGGGATACGATCCATCAAGCACCTCATCCTGACAGCGCGATTGTCTTCTCTTCGCTGCACGTATCCCCGAGTAACCCGGACCTGATCCTGGGTCGCCGTATGAACAGTGCGGACGAGAACTCTGAGGCCGTCTATCTATCGACTGACCTGGGTAATACTTGGACAATTATCCTGGCAGATATCGATGGTCAAATCGTTGGGACAGATACAGTTTTTGCTTATGAGGAAAACGCGATACTGTATAGCGTAGATGGAGGCTTTAATTGGGATACTCTGGTCAATAATATCGCGGTGTGGAGCTATGACTATGACCCGGATGACCAATTCCTGTATGCAATAAGACCCGACTCCCTAGTGCGGATACAACTCGACGGTACAGTTGAACCCATATACCCACTTGTTAGCATATGGCCTTCGATTGATGCGCATGGAACTGATTATCTCTTTGTCGCTGCAATGACCGCATCCTATATACCCGTTTTCATGAGATCAACTGATGGCGGTTCAACATTTGATATCGACACCCTGGATTTCTTTCCTGTTGGTCTCGCGGCAACGCCGAATGAAGTGCTCGTCGCTGACTTAGGCAAGGGATTTTGGCGCAGCACTGATGCAACCGGTATCAAAGTGGAGCAAGAGCACACAGCGCATTCTCAATTCCGGGTTTATCCATCAGTATTCAATAACCATTTAATATTTGAGGTGGAGAATCCCACTATAACAGACGCAAAGATATATGATGTCTCAGGACGACTCGTTGATTCATTTAGACTAAATAAAAAACTGACTGTGTGGCAAAAAGAAATCCCGGCTGGAGTTTATTTTTACGAACTTGGTGATCGACCAAAACGCGGCAAAGTGATAAAAATAAGGTAGATTTCTCTTGGGCAGGTTGTCGTCTGAACTAATAATACAATAAAGAGGTATAAAAAAGAGGCAAAAATACAGACGAGGCATGCGGTACTACGGTACGGTAATTAGACCGCCGAGTGAGGCGAACTCCTATATCTTACAGGTCGCGTACGGCTGTTCCCACAATAAGTGCACGTTCTGTCCTACTTATCTTGACAAACCATTCAAGATTAGACCCATTAAACAAGTCTTCGAAGATATCGACACCGCGCGCAAAGTCATGCCTGAAACGCGAAGGGTTTTCCTGGCTGATGGTAACGCCCTTGTCTTGACGACAAAACAACTCATACCTATTCTCGATGCGCTGAACAAGGCTTTTCCCCAGCTCCAGAGAATCGGTATCTACGCAAATGCCAAAGACATACTCGCTAAGACAAACCAGGAACTCATGGAACTTTGTAACAAAAAACTCTCGATAATCTATATCGGACTCGAGAGCGGAAGCAATAAAGTATTAAAACGTGTGAATAAAGGAGCAACTGCTGAGGAGATGATTAAAGCTGTCATAAAAGCACAGGAAGTGGGTTTTAAGGTTTCGGTAATCGGTCTTCTTGGTTTGGCAGGGATTGACCTCTGGAAAAAACACGCTATAGCAACGGGTAGAGCAATAAGTGCGATGAGCCCGCGGTTTTTCTCTTTGTTAACTGTGATGGTCGTACCAGGAACCGTGCTTCACGAACAACAGAAGCAAGGGACATTTATTCTACCGGCGCCTCTAGAAATGCTAAAGGAAATGAGAGTGATAATAGAAAATACTGATGTTCACTCAGGATGCATCTTTCGCACAAACCACGCATCCAACTATCTAGCGCTCGAAGGCCGTCTTCCCAAAGATAAAGAAAGACTGCTGCAGACTATTGACTCAGCACTTAGCCAGGGCGAATCAAGCCTTAGACCTGAGTATTTAAGGGGGTTATAAAACCAATCACACAAGCATCAGGCAAAACCGAACAACCAAACACCTGCTCTCACAATCTCACAATCTCATTCCTCTGTATGTTCACCAGTCATCGGAACAAACCTGACCGGAGTAATACTCTTGGTCTTGATTTCACCATCTCTCTTTTCGAGTAACTTCAGTTCCTGATAAAAGGTGCCTACCGGAATAATCATCCTACCACCTTGAGCCAGTTGCTCAATGAGTGGCTCGGGAACATAAGGAGGGGCACATGTTACAATGATGGCATCAAACGGAGCATGTTCTTCCCAACCAATGTAACCATCTCCATGTACTGGTTCAGCGGGAATCGGACAAAACAGGGGTCTGATTTAAGGTGGAAAATTGGTTATTATATTCCATCCTTTTCGCCCTTGCCAAGGCCAGTTTTTCATACCGCTTGTTAATAATTTCCTCTTTCCGTCCCAATAT
>JAUVZL010000087.1 GCA_030602565.1 Candidatus Stahliibacteriota bacterium | reverse complement strand
CATTTGCAACTGCCTCTTCCCATGTATCACCTTGAGTTATACAACCAGGTAATGCAGGAACTGTTACGGTGTAGACACCGTTCTCATTTTTTTCGAGATTAATTAAGTACTTGAGTTCCATAATATATTATAAACTAATATAAGGAGATGTCAATACACAGTGGAAATAAAGCTAATAGTCATCAAGTAATTACACCCTCACCCCTTCCCTCTCCCTGGAAGGGAGAGGGGAATATTGGCTTCAGTAATGTCCTGTATAATATATATAATGCGTTCCCTTCGTGTACAAGGGGTTTGACTTATCAGTTACCACGGATAGAATATTAAAGTGGAACAAGATTACTACCAGGAAAAACTTGCCGCAGAAAAACTGAGGCGCTGCTATGATATCGCGCCGCCGCGTGTCAAACAATATCTTGAAGCGGAAATAGAACATGCCCTTGAGAAAATCCATGCACAATCCCTGGTTCTGGAACTGGGCTGCGGGTATGGCCGCGTGCTCGCGCGCCTTGCCCAGCACGTGGGTTTTGTAGTTGGTATCGATACTTCGTATGCGAGCTTATTGCTCTGCCGTGAAACCATGAAGGATTTTTCTAATTACGCGTTACTGAATATGGATGCAATCCGCACTGGGCTGCGTGACCAGTCATTTGACATGATTGTGTGTATACAAAACGGCATTTCCGCGTTTCATGTAGACCAGCGCGAGTTGATACGCGAAAGCATCCGCATTACAAAACCTGGCGGGACAATTCTATTTTCAAGTTACGCTGAGAAGTTCTGGTCAGAACGGCTTAAATGGTTCCAGATCCAGGCTGATGCCGGACTGCTCGGCGAGATCGATCTGAAAGCCACGCGTGACGGTGTTATTGTGTCAAAAGATGGTTTTATAGCAGGTACAGTGCAACCACACGACTTCGAGGCATTGGTCTCTGGATTTGATGCCGAAACGACTATCACCGAGGTCGATGGATCGAGTATCTTCTGTGAGATAAAACCTCATTAGCCTGATATTACTTCGCTAAACCAGAGGGACGGTGCACGGGAGTCCCGCTGGTGTAAACAGCTATCCCGCTGTTAACACTATCCCATTACATACGTAACGAGGACAGGCGGGATAAATAAAGTAAAAGAACTGGATCCCCCGGTCTCTAATGAGAAACGGGGTTTCGGAGTAACGGTGTAACGGAGATAAAAGAACTGGATCGTCCGATCAAGTCGGACGATGACGGAACTAACGTTGGGGTCAAATCTCGACCCATACGATCAACCTCCTACGGGCATTTCAGTAAACTTCCCGTAGTTAAACGACGGGACAGGCAATATCTCCAACCTTTCAATACTTCAAGACTTCCAGCTATATTTTGTGTCATCATTGTAGTATTTTACCACTATGAAAAATATTGATTAAAAAAATATTAAATCGTTCGACTAATATAATATTCCACACACTTGACTTCTTTTTCGTAATAGCTATAATAATCCATATAAGATGGAGGTAATGCACTATGAGTAAAATCTCAAATTATGGTAAAATGCTTCTTGAGCATCGTGGGAAATGGGTAGCATTGTCTCACGATGAATCAAGAGTAATCGCAGCAGGTAAAAATCTATCAGAAGCAATGAAAAAAGCCAAAAAGACAGAAGAAAAAGAACCAATATACGTAATGGTTTCAGAGAAAGTCGGTAATTTTTCTTATTAATCAATAAGAAACAACGGTGCAAAAAGTAACTTATAAGTATAAATCAATTGCAACATCGCTGCGTCCTGTGGAATTCGACCTGATGCCTGTTATTCCGATCACAGTTTCTTTTAAAAAGAAAAAAATGAATGTGGAAGCTCTCATAGATTCAGGAGCAGTTAGATGTTTTTGTCCCAGTGAAATAGGCAGAAATCTAGGGATCCCTCTTATTCAATGCCCCAGAGGTAATCTATTAGGTCTTGGTGGTGATATAGAAACACGTATTCATAAAATTCAAATCATACTTGAATATGGCAAATACAAGTTTCCAGCTAATGTTGACTTTGGTGAATTTCGATTTCATGGCTTTAGTTTCATCTTGGGTCAACAAGATTTTTTTAATAATGTTAATGTGAATTTTGAGAGACGAAAAGAGCGTGTGGTTTTATATATTCCTGAATCTTGCTGATCGTAATTTCAACTAAGCTGACGAATAGGGTCAAATCCCTTCGATGTTCTCAGGACGGGCTCAAACTTGACAAATGATAGAGACGCAGTGGGGGTCAGGACTTGCATTCTATAAAAAACCATATATACTAATTCAAGATATGCAACCTCCGAATGAAAAATGACATTGAAAAAATAGCAGATTTAATTGAACAGGCACTTAACAATGATGAAGACGCGTGCCAGAAGATCTTAAATTTATATAAAGGAAGGATATTCAGCTATGTCTATCGGATGGTAAGAAATTATCATGATGCTGAAGATATAACTTTTGATACTTTCATAAAGTGCTTCAAAGCACTTGCCAGGTTTGATGCTTCCAAAAAGTTCTCAACCTGGCTTTTTACTATTGCCCACAATACGACCTTCGATTTTTTCCGCAAAAACAAACAAGAATATGAGTATCTTGACGAAAGACATGCTGTAAAAGATGATTTTGTCCAACAATACGAAAAAAAGAGGAAAATGGAAATGATTGACCAGGCACTTGCAAAAATGCCTGCCCTTGACCGGGAACTCGTGATTCTTTTCCATAAAGAGGAATACTCTTACCAGGAAATCAGTGAAATCCTAAAAATCCCGATTACAACAATAAAACCCAGGCTGCACCGGGCACGCAAAAAATTGAGGGACCTGGTCTCAACAAACTGACCGGGAAAAGATGAACTTATGAAGCTGAGAAATTCAGAAGCTCTGAACCTCGTAACCTCAAGCTTCTTTTGGGGTCAAATCTCGACAGGCTGACCGAGAATAAGGAGTAGGGCGTTTACGCCCGTGAAAATATGTCGAAATTTAATCACATTTAACGAGCCTAAAGGCTCTACTCCAAGAAATTTCGACATTCTCGGTCACCCTGTCGACATTGGACATAGATACATGCAGAAAATCAGCTGTAGCAATCCAGAAAAAAGGTTAAGGGGAATGTCCAATGTCGAGATTTGACCCCATTTCCCCATGGATGAGTGGGGTTTATCAAACAAGAAAGAGTGAAACTTTTTGATATTTCATTCGTATTACTTAGTGATGAAGCATAAAACAATAGAAATACTAATCCAAAAGTCCCTGGATTTCGAGACAAATGCGCAAGAAGAGAAGATTCTCCATGCTCATTTGTCTCGATGCAAGGAGTGCCAACGCTTTTATCAGGAGATGGTACAGACCCAAAAGGCACTCTACGGGCTCACTGAATTTTATCCAGAACATGGTTTTAACGAACGCCTACTGAAAAAACTGGGATTTCGAAGGATCTTTGCCTGGACCAAAACAGCCAAGGTTTTTGCAGGTACCTGGTTAGCATCCATTCTGCTTTTGGCATTTTCACCCCTACCTGGGAAAGCAATAAATCAGATATTAACCTCGGCACCTGCTCTTATGCGCATCGTCAATACAGGCAAGGTCATCATCTCATCGCTCAGCCATGTTGCAATGCCTTTTGCCAAAAATTCATTCGATATTGTATGGCCCATAATCGGATTAGTATCAAGCATTCTCATTACTTATTTCTTTAGTAAAGCAATAAACCCCGTTAGAAAGCTCGAAGCAAACATTAAATCCCCTGCTAAAGAGCAGGATTTTCTAACCGGGTAAAAAAGGAGGAAACATGCAAGGCTTAACAATTATTTTAATGCTCTTACAAGTATCAAACCCTGGTTCTTTTGAATATGTCGGACAAATGGACGAGGTTATTATCGAGGCTCAAAGATATGACAACGAAGACATCGCTTGGTCTGGTCTTTTACCAGAAATTGTAGTTACTGCTCCAAGACATGTAGACGAAGATGTCGCATGGTCTGGCTTGGAAGAAAACACCGTCTTAGCACAATTCGCCACACTCATGGAACCGCATTTTGCCTTTGCGCAGACAATACCAGACGCACCAAATGAACCAGCTAAGCCACATGCAAAAATAAAGATAAAGAAGAAGATTGATATTGAAAAAGGCGATGTGATCGGCAATAATTATCACGTGCCTGAAGGCGACACAGTCGATGAGGATATCACAGTGCAAGGCGGCAATGCAGAGATCGAAGGTGTCATAAACGGCGACCTGGCAGTCATGGGCGGCATAGTTGAAGTCAGTGGCTTAGTCGATGGTGATGTCGCGGTATTTGGTGGCAACCTTGATATCACCGGCACAGTTGACGGCGACGCTGCAGTAATGGGCGGCAACATAAATAACCGCGGGACCATTACTGGTGACCTTTTTGTCGTAGGCGGCACAGTCCGGCTCGATTCAGGCTCTGTAGTCCAAGGTGATATAAGTATGGTCGGTGGTACAGTAGACCGTGATGAAAACGCTGAGGTGCTCGGTGAAATAACGTCCGTCGAAATCGAAGTTCTGCACAAAATTATGCCGCGCATTGGCAAAGCTTTTAGATTCCCCAAGTTCTTACCCGGTGCTCATATTTTCCCCAGGATTTTCTTCATCGCTGCGATAATTGTCATGTACTTAGTCAATCTCTTGATATTCCTGATATTCCCTGGCACGATTGAGAAAATCGTTGAAAAATTACAACTTAATGTGTGGGCTTCAGTTGGTCTTGGTCTGGGTCTTGAGGTGCTGTACGTACCCTTGATCGTCCTCTTCGCAGTTTCAGTAATCGGCATACCATTAATACCTGTCTTTGTCCTGGCGGTTTTCCTGAGTGCGCTCTTTGGGTTCTCGGCACTCTCGCTCATCATCGGAGATAAGGTTACCAACGGCATGAAGTGGAACGTAACAAACAAACCTGGACTCTTCAGTATTGGCTGGCTCTCAATAATGATTATCCCGATCATTGTCCACCTTATCGGCCCACCGATATTCATCTTGGGCTGGATTATCACCTATGTAGCGCTGACTATAGGTATCGGTGCGGTTATCTATACGCTGATCAAGAAGAACCCCAAAACCAAGAAGTAGAAAACCTTTGCCCTGCTTTTACTATCTGCCACCTCCTCCTCTTACACGGAGGAGGTGGTTATTAATTGTGTTGAATTAACCAGGTAATTGATTATAATAGCGTCATGGGAATCTCTGATACGGCAAAACAAGCTGCTCGCGATAAGGACTTTGTTAAACTCGAAGACCTTTGGACCGAAATGGTCCTCGATGAATCTATCGAGCTCGCGAGTTTCTTTGAAGTTTGCGATGAATTGAAAAAAGTACGCGCTTCAGAACCTGCCCTACCCCTCTTAGAAATGCTTGCTGATCAACATATATCAAATAAAACATATGCAAAAGCACTTGAAGTATACAAGAAAATGCTGTATTTCAGCAAACAAAATACTGAACTGAGGAAGTGCATCATAGATCTTTATAGAAAATTATTTCCTGAGAGTATCCATTTCAACGAGTATTTAGACATATCAGGGTTAAACAATAATGATCCGATATTTAAGGCAATCGCCAAACTCGATGAGTTTCTCAAGTATGATGTGGGGAAATATTTCTATTTTGAACGGTACGGTTTTGGTGAAGTGATCGATACTATCCCGGCTAAAAAAGAAATCATAATAGATTTCGAGAAGAAAAAAAGACACTTCCTGCCTTTAATCGTCGCGCAGGGGGTACTCATCCCGGTCACTAAAGGCAGTTTTCTTCACCTCAAATACAAAGATATATCAACACTCAAGCAAATGAGTCAGGAAAACCCTGTACAACTGATAAAGATAATGCTCAAGGATTTTTCAGAACCTTTAAGTGCATCACAAATCAAGCAGAACCTGGACGTCGTCGTCGAAAAGAAACAGCTCGGCAAGTGGTGGGAAAAGGTGCGAAAAAAACTTGAAAAGGATGAGAATATAAAAGTATCTGGACGCACAGCTCGACTATATACTTATCTTGAATCGAACCAGGATAAAGACGTACTGGAAATCGTTACTTTCAAGAAAGCAGATTTTTCAGAGAAATATCTGTTGGCTGAGGAATTCTCAAAGAAAGCACCTGGTGTGTTCGAGAAAATCTTACCCGAACTTGTAAAAATAGCCAATAGAATTCATGACCGCGACCCAGGCGTGGCACTCGATATTCTGATGCTCTGCGAAGATATCGGGGTAAAGGTTAACTTCACTTTCTCAAAAGAATCGCTTCTAAAAAACAAGGGGGTGGAAAACATCATCCTGCACCTTAATAGCATTAAGCATCAAACAAACCTGCTGGCATTAATTAAGCAGAACGAACCAGACTCGGCAAAAATCCTCCAGCGCCTCATGCTAACCAGTGACAACTCAAAATTTCTCGAAGAAGTGGCAAAGCATCTTAAATCTGAATCTGATATCTTAAAAGAAGTCTACTATACAATTTTCTCGTTTTCGAAAAAATATCCGACACAATATCAGTGGATGCTCAAGCGTATTCAAGCGGGCAGATTACCTGAATACCTGAACCCGAGTTTCCTCCCCCGGTTGATCGATAGTCTTGATTATGTTAGGGGCATTAAGGGTCTTGTATTGAAAATCCTGACCCTGGAGAGTTTTGACAAAATTATCGCAAAGGCGAACCCGGATGAGGCAAAGCGCATTTTGGAAGCAGTAAATACCAGCCGGGTTTTAGAAGACTACAAACAAAAGGACTATGCACGCATCATTGAGTATTACCATCCTGACCTTTTTGTACACGAAGTTGACGTCATTTACACAACTGAACAGGCGTTGAAAAAGAAACAGGACCAACTGCAGCAAATAATGACCGTGCAAATCCCAGAGAATAAAAAGGAAATAAGCCGGGCAAGAGAATTCGGCGATTTGAGCGAGAACTTCGAATATAAGATAGCGCGCGAAAAACAGGCTCAGCTGTACGAAAAAGTCCGCATAATCGAAAATGAATTGAGCAAGGCACAGATCATTACACCGGGTGCCGTTGACATAAATAAAGTAAGCATCGGTACGAAAGTAATGCTCAAGAACCTCCCTGATGAAAAACAGACCCATTACACAATACTTGGTCCATGGGATACTGACCTTGAAAAGAACATTATTTCGAACGAAGCGCCCGTTGCCCAGGCTCTACTTGGTCATGCACCGGGTGAGCAAATTACAATAAACAAAGTTCAATACGAGATTGTCAGAATAGAAAAAGCAATATAAAAGGAATATAAGAATGTCAAATTATCCCGAAAATCAATGATATGAATATGAATAGACATTTTCGAGGATGCTCGCTTCGCGGCACAAATATCAAATGAAAAAGGAAATCCAAAATCTAAAAATCCAAGCCCAAATTATTTTTAGGTATTTAGGTGTTTAGGAATTTAGGCATTTTCCCCAAGGAGGTATTTATGAAAAAGATATTGCTATTGGCAGCCATTGCCATTCCGCTCCTGGTCTTTGCCAAAGAGGAAACAATCGGCTACCTCGGCGTGACTACCGAAGCACTGAGCCAAGCCATGAAAACAGCGCTCGATGTGGAACATGGGATCCTTATCAAAGAGGTCGCTGAAAAATCACCCGCGGAAAAGGCAGGTCTGGAAAAAGGTGATGTAATATTAGAAGTGGACGGCGAGAAAATAGTCGATTATGCAACGCTTAAAGGACTTGTCGCTGCAAAACCTGATGAGCAAGTAAAGATACTCATTAACCGCTCAGGGAAAGAGTATACCAAGAAAACCAAACTGGGCGTTCGTGCAAAACCCAAATTCAACATCCAGATGGAACTGCCTGATTTTGAAGAAATTAAGAAACTGATGGGTCAAGGGACAGAAGAATTAAAGCAGGAACTAGAGCATCTCAAAGAAGAAATCGAGAAAATAAAAGAGGAACTCGAGGAATTAAAGAATAAAATCAATAAGTAATAACTGATAATAAACCAGACACTTGGACACATCGTTCAACAGATATTTCGGGGAACCCTCACCCTTTCCCTCTCCCTTAAAAAGGGAGAGGGTGTACGAAAAGATGGCTTTCCTCTCCTCTTCGAGGAGAGGATTAAGGTGAGGAGTTTATTTGAT
>JAUVZL010000047.1 GCA_030602565.1 Candidatus Stahliibacteriota bacterium | reverse complement strand
AAACCAATTTCTGAACTGGCCAGGAAGAGATTCAGAGATGAAGTCAGCGGGAAACCACTCCTGCCAATAGGTTTTATCAAAGGGATAACCATTAGAAATTGTGTGCATGTCATCAGGTGGACGTATGGTTGAGAACGGCACGATACCTGCATCAAGCCAAGGATTGCCAACCTCAGGGATGCGTGAGACCAGTGCGCCGCACTTGTCGCACTTGATTTTGATTTTGTCAATCCAGGGACGATGCGGTGAATGGCAAGCGAACTCCGGCCATCCTTGCACCGCACGCTGCTGGAGTTCTTTTCTTGAGCCGATGACTGTGAAGTTGCCGCATTTGCATTTCCAGATGGGGAGAGCCAAACCCCAGTAACGTTTTTTTGAAATGCACCAGTTTGACATATTTTTTAACCAGTCAAGCTCATGGGCCAATCCATAAGATGGTACCCAGCGTTCAACCTTTTTTGCCACCTCAGCAATTTCATGGCGCAAGGTGTCCATACTAATGAACCACTCATCAACTAACCTGAAAATGAGTTCATTATTACAGCGCCAGCAAATCGGATAGCGGTGGGTATAATCCTCTACATTGTATAATATATTTCGTTTGTCCAGATCATCAATAATTGGTTGGGCGACATCTTTGACATCTTTACCAGAAAGCCAGTCAAAACCACCAATATAAATTCCTAATTCATCCAAAGGCGCAATGGTCTTCAAATCAAATTCTTTACCCAGAGCGAAATCTTCTTTGCCACAGCCCGGTGCTATGTGTACCAATCCTGTGCCTTCACTTTCACTGATTTCTTCCCAGGCAATTACTTTGTGTATAACATCTTTTTGAGCAGGCAGATAATCAAAAGGACCTTGATAAGTGAGCCCTAAAAGCTCTTTTCCTGGAAGCTCTTGGAGGATTTTGTATTCACCCTTGAGCACATTGACCAGGGCTTTGGCGAGATAATAAATCGCTCCGTTATTTTTGACTTTCACATAGGTCAAAGTCGGATGGACTGCTACACCAGTATTTGAAGTAAGGGTCCATGGTGTTGTTGTCCAAACCAGGAAATATTCATTTTCTCTGCCAATTATTTTAAAGCGAACAATTACTCCTTTATGCGTGAGTTCCTGATAACCTTCAGTTGCGATTTCCATATCACTGATCGCGGTACCACAACGTGCGCACCAGGGCATTACATCGACACCTTCATAGATAAAACCTCGTTCGTGACATTTTTTTAAAAAGTGCCATATCGTATAATTATTTACCTCGCTCATAGTATAATATGAGTGGCTTTTTTCCATCCAGTCCTTGTCATCCATAGAGGTTTTCCAATCACCCCAATCCATCCACATTCCTATTCTTATGGATGATTCAGTCTGGACCATTGAATATTTATGGACCCGGTCTCGGCATTTCTGCACAAACTTATCGATGCCGTATTTTTCAATATCTTTTTTCGATTTGAAACCGAGCTCCTTTTCAACCTCAACTTCAACCCATAGCCCCTGGCAATCAAATCCATTCTGATAGCGCTGTTCAAACCCCTTCATGGTCTTATATCGCTGAAAAATATCTTTATACGTACGTCCCCAGGCATGGTGTACACCCATGGGATTATTTGCAGTTATTGGTCCGTCCTGAAATGACCACTTTTTCTTGCCTTTATTCTTAACCAGATATTTGGCAATTATGTCATTCTTTTGCCAAGATTCGGCAATTTCATGCTCCATTTTAGGAAAATCAAGATTTTTCGGCACTTCTTTGAAAAGCATGTCAGTATTATAGCGGATTTCCTGATTGTGTCAAGCAAACCTGATGGAGAATCAACTAATACCGTTTCAAATTATCAATGTTCGATTTTGCAATTCTGTAGTGGTCGAGCCCTGTGAAATACTACAAGACTGAAGACGAAAAACAAACACAAATTTCATGACAAGGACAATACATACAAAGAAGCATTTGTCTGTTATTTCACGGGGCGAGCTTGCTCGACAGATATTTGCAGAGTAAACTCTGCCACTACAGATTTCTGATGTTCGTGCAAAAATAAAACACGAACTATTTAAAACGGCACTAATACTCGGCAGTGTAGACTTTGTAGTGGTTGTTGGTCTCACCGGTTTTTTTGAAAAAGGCGCGGACTGGGTTTGGCTTAACGAATCCACCAAAGATTAGTACGCGGTCGCCTTGGTATCGCGCAAAGATCTTGAGCCCAAGGCTGCAGCTTGCAAAGATTATATTTTGTGCGTCAGTGGAATCGATATTAATTTCCAGACCGGTTATTTTCACACGTATTGAGTCTGCAGTATTGAAAAGATAGGCAAGGTTATTTACGAATACTTCGTAGTTCACGCCGTGATTATCTATGTACATTTCATCAATGTATGAGAGCACATCGCGTTTGTTCTCCTGCTCCACTGCTTTGGCGAACGCGTTGATGTCTTGTTTAACCCGGGCCTGTTCATTGGGCAGGCATTTCACGATGATATACAATGCGATGATAATAACGACTGCGATAAGTATGAGTTTTTTCTTCATGCGGACAGGATAAGTAAGACGCCGAGCGCAAAAAAGAGCAGCGCGGTGAATAATTTGATTGCCGGGATTTTTGTTTCCAGGGATTTAACAATCTTTTTTGTGGTGAACAACGAAGCCAGGACAGCGATGACAATGAGCGGTAAGATGAACATAAGGTTGTAGACCAAAAGACTGACCAGAGGTTTCAAAGCGATGCCTGCTTTTGAAACCATAAATGTAATTGTTGGTAAATAAACCTGACCCGTACAGCCAAATTCCAGATAAGAAATCAGGAATCCAGCAATGAGCGAGCCGATGATTATACCGCCCACCGCAGTATTTTCTTTTATACCTTTATGAATACGTTGTTTGATGCCGAGGGGGAGCTGCAAAATCATTTTGTTCAGTTTACCCTGACGTGCAAAAAAGTAGTCACGTAAACTGAGGATTCCAAGTACGAGCGCGATGACGCCAAAACAGAGGAAGAGGATCTTACCGACAAGCGCGTAACCGGACAAATGTTTTAGCAGGTGATAGGCACCGAGCCCGATGGCAAAATACGAAATGAATACCGCGAGGATAAAGAAGAAAGACATGATTATAACATCTCTACGTCGGCGGCCAATAAAAAGCAGATAACTTACAAAAAAGATGAAGGTTGCGAATGCGCACGGGTTTACACCATCGAGCAGTCCGGCAAATATTATGCCAAAGATGGAAAACCGCGCAAAACGTTCAATAATGTTTTTTTCAGCTGACCCCAAGTTGAGTACTGTATACTCAGAACACCCTTGTTTGTACTTTATTAATAGAGAATCGAGAAGCGCTAAGCTGATTTGTTGTTTTGTTAAATAATCCTCATTGATAATGATCCCTGGTACGACCAATCGTTTCTCTTCAGGGATACTGAGTTTCTGCGCAAGCGCTTCGAAAAACACCTTATTTGAATCATCGAGGATGTTATATTTATGTACGATGAGTTGGCTATATACCTGTTGTCCATGGGTGAGCACTATTTCTGCACGCTCACAGCCCTGGCAACCAGGTTGATAAAAATAGTACAGATGGATCTCATTAGATATCTGATCAACGGTATCAGCCGGTATAGTATCGGCGGGCGTCTTGATGGTGTCTTTGATCAGCACTGGCTTGATGGTTTTTGCGTACATCTTGATGGTTGGCTCAAGTTTTGCCCGGGTTTGTTCGGGACCGTAAAATACAGAATCTGCGATGAAGACCACGGGTAGGTCGTCGCCGATATTTTCTACGTTTTCCTCCATTTTTTCAAGAAGTCGATAATTATCCATGATGTCTATATTATATTTTCTCAACTTGAAATTATACTTGCTCTGAAGTTTGGGTAACTCGTCGAGTAATATGTCCATACAATGTCCACAGTCTGGTACATAGAAAAAATGCACGACGACACTCTGGGACTGCGCAAGAATAACGAGCGTTGAAATGAGGTTTACTATCATTGAAGCCAAGATTCTAAGTTTTGATATTGGGATTTTGAATTTGTTTGGTATTTAGAATTTAGGATTTGAGATTTAATAACATCTAAAGGTGACGTTTCATCATTTTGAAGGATGACTAACATAATCTATTGTGCTCAAAGTTTGTCGAAAGCATATAGTGGGTCGTACAGGATTTGAACCTGTGGCCACCGGATTAAAAATCCGATGCTCTACCAACTGAGCTAACGACCCGATTTGATATTATATATACATTGCTGGGTATGTCAATAACTGTGGGAGCGGGCTTCTGCCCGCGATTTTCGAGCCTGGAAAGGCTCTCGATCTATTCTTATTTTAGGTATTTAGGAATTTAGGTGTTTAGGTATTTTTATTTTTCTTTAAGGCCTAATTTAGAGTAGTATTGTTTGTAAAATTTTCTGTAGGCGCCGGTTTGGGTATTATGGAGCCATGTTTTATTGTTTTGATACCAGTCAATAGTTTTTTTGATACCCCTGGCAAAGGATGTTTTTGGCTGCCAGCCGAGCTGTTTTTTTATTTTGCTCATGGATAATGAATATCTCTGGTCATGACCAGGTCGGTCTTTGACATAAGTGATCAAGGATTCATCGACGTTTAATATTTGCAGCAGGGTTTTTATCACCTGGATATTGGTTTTCTCGCATTTTCCAGCGATATTATAGATTTCACCGATTTTACCTTTATGGAGTACTTGATCGATTGCCGCGCAGTTGTCTTCGACATAAATCCAATCCCTCACATTCATGCCATTACCATATACCGGAATTTTCTTGTTTTTCAAAGCATTGAGAATGACCAAAGGTATGAGTTTTTCAGGGAATTGGTATGGTCCATAGTTATTTGTGGTGCGAGTTATAAGAATCGGCAATTTATAGGTTGTATGGTAAGCCATTACCAGACCATCAGCCCCGGCCTTACTTGCTGCATAGGGACTTGATGGAGTAAGGAGACTGTTTTCGCAAAAGCTGCCTTTTTCTATTGAACCGTATACCTCGTCAGTTGAAACCTGCAAGAACCCTTTGATGCCGAAGTCAAGGCACAGATTAAGCAGGGTTCCAACCCCGAGAAAATTTGTTTTCATGAATTGGCTTGGTGCAGTAATGCTGCGGTCAACATGTGTTTCCGCGGCAAAATTGATAACTGCATCGGGTTTGAATTTCTTGAACAGCTTTTTCATGAATAGAGCGTTACAGATATCGGCTTTCACAAAATGGTAGTTCTTGCGTTTTTTAAAATCTTTAAGGTTTTCTAAATTACCGGCATAGGTTAGCTTGTCGATGTTGAGTATTTTATAGCCGGGGTGTTTTTTTATGAAGTATCTGATAAAATTTGTACCGATAAAGCCACAACCACCAGTTACTACAACCTTCATAACGCAGATTTACCCCGTTAAATAACACATCCCTTTAGTGTGTCCGCTCCATTTTTTTATCGTCACATTTATTCTCTCCACTATTATTTATTATACACCTATTTAACGGGGTGCAGACGGATTAAGAAGTAGATGCAGACAGAATGATGGGAATTTAGCCATCTTGGCGTGACCAGTCGTATGGTATTTCTGAATCATGGGCTGGTTTTCGATATTCATCCGGGTTCTTGTAGTTATAGCACTCAGTAACAATATTCACAATTATTGCTTCGGTATCACTAATGCATTTGAAACCGTGCCAGACCTCTTTAGGGATGTGGATGAGAACACGATTATTAGTGCCCACGAAAAATTCATTTATCAAACCCTTGGTTGAACTTGCTTTACGGTCGTCATAGAGCACGATTTTTACCATACCTTGTAAAACCGTCATATTGTCGTCCTGGAGGTGATGAAAGTGCCACGCCTTTACTACATCAGGGTAAGCCGTGGTAATGTAAACCTGGCCGAATTTCGAGAACTGCTCATCATCAGCTCGCAAAATCTCCATGAGGTTGCCGCGTTCATCAGGGATTACTTTCAACTCTTTTATTTTTACTCCCTCGATTAATTTCTTGTTTGTCATTTCTGCGTTTCTATTTGATGATCTGGACATAACTCTGGTCACCCAGGATGAATTTGTGGGTTCTCGGCGATTTCGTAGTTACACTTATCACGACATTCTTACCAACGATGGAGCGGTCAATTCGCTTTTCAACGTTTCTTATCTGGGCGCCCTCCATTATTACGCTATTTTCGATTTCAGAATTTTCAATAACTGTATTGTCGCCAATTGATGAAAACGGACCAATATAAGAACCGATGATTTTGGCATTCTTGCCAATGATAACTGGTCCTCGTACAATACTCCTTTCGATCACTGCCCCTTTTTCAGTTCTTACCCTGCCGTTGATCTCAGAATCTTTTTGCCTACCGTTGTTTACCGATTCTATACCTTCCAGGACAAGCAAATTTGCTTCAATGATATCATCTGGTTTGCCAGTATCTTTCCACCATCCCTTAACCATGTGCGATTCGACGCTGAAGCGATTATCCAGGAGCCATTGAATAGCATCGGTGATTTCTAATTCATTGCGCCATGATGGTTTGATATTTTCAATGGCGGTAAAAACCTCAGGATCAAATAGATAAACACCGACAAGGGCTAAGTTCGAAGGTGGTTCCTTCGGCTTTTCGATCAGCTGTTTCACCGCGCCGCTTTCATCAAGAACCGCAACGCCAAATTCTTGAGGGTTTGGGACTTTGGTGAGCAGGATCAGGGCATTTGGTTTGTTTTTTTCAAACTGATGGACAAAATCTTCAATCCCTTCTTTCAATATATTATCGCCCAGATACATGATAAATGGCTCGTCACCCAGAAATTCTTTTGAAATCTTTATGGCATGAGCAAGTCCAAGCGGTGCTTGTTGCGGGATATAGGTGATTCTAATATTCCATTTCTCTCCGTTGCCCACTGCATCGTGGATTTCTTTTGCAGTTTCGCCGATAACGATGCCGAGTTCGTCTATACCAGCTTTGACCAGGGCTTCAATACCATAGAAAATTATGGGTTTATTTGCTACCGGGATGAGCTGTTTTGCTCCCGTATAGGTTAAGGGTCTTAGCCGTCGACCACAACCACCGGCAAGTATTAATCCTTTCATTTTGTCCTCCACTTTTGAATAGATTTAATGTACTCGGTCAGTCCATCTTCCCATGATCCCAGGTTTTGTTTGAAGAAAAACTCAAAATTCTTAGAAGCAAGTGGGGCAAATCGCGGTCGCAGTGCAGGTAGGTTAAGTTCTTTAACCTTTATTGGGTTAAGTTCAGTTTTGAATTTCATGAGTTCTTTTGCTTTTAATCCAAAATCGAGCCATGAACCAAGACCCCTGTTTGTAAGATGATAAGTACCGTAATTTTCCGACTTCAAAAGAAGAAGAATTGCTTCTGCTAAATCTAAGGTATATGTAAATGAAGCAAACTGATCGCATATAACGTTTATGGAAACAGATTTCTTGTCGTCAGCAATGAATTTCGGGATATAGTTTTTTGATCCCTTGCCAAAAAGCCATGAGGTGCGTACGATAAAATGGCGGGTACAAAGATCCTTGATGTAGTTTTCGCCGATTAATTTTGTCTTGCCGTATTCATTGATTGGAGCAGTCGCGTTATGCTCTAAATATGGTTTTTCTTGGCTGCCATCAAAAACATAATTAGTGCTAATGTAGAGTATTTTCGCATTGATTTTCTTTGCAATGATTGCCAGTCCATAAGTCCCCAAGGCATTTACGTGGAAAGCATGGTCCTTATTTTCCTCACAATAGTCAACATTACTGATTGCTGCAAAGTGGAGGATAATATCAGGTCGATGTTTAAGCAGGGTTTCGTTCGTCTTTTTGAAATCGGCTATATCGAGTTGATTGAGATCGCTGGCTACACAGTTGATACTGTTTTTGTGGAGGACTTGCTGCATTTCCTTGCCCAACGCGCCATCTGCGCCAGTGATGAAGATTTTCATTAAGTCATTATACTGTAATCAGGTGTTTTGTCAATCACTGCATCCCGCCTGCCTCGGGTAGGCAGAACGCGGTTAATTTCGCTGTTGACTTTATTGTGTTTTTATAGATAATAGTCCTGCCTAAGAAAAATCACGAGACAAATTCGTGTATTTAAATCTTTAGAAAATATCGATTTGATTAAAGGTAGATAAAAGGAGACTAAATATGGCAGATAAAAAAGCAGATCTGGCTGGACCAGGGATAGGTAATTATACAGAAGTAGAGAAAATCTTGCCGTCCGATTATAAACCACTTCTATCACCAAAAGAAAGGATGCAGGCTTTGTTTGAGGTGAAGAAGTATATTGAAGAGAACTTGTGCAAAGAGCTGAATCTCTTCATGGTTCAAGTGCCGCTCATTGTGGACATAGAAAGTGGAGTCAATGATATGCTTGACCGCGATGGTTCCCGTACCCCGATAGATTTCTACTGCGGGTTAGGTCTGGAAAAACAAATCCATGCCCAGGTTGTGCAAGCAGCGACCAAGTGGAAGCGACCCGCGCTCAAACAGTTTAATTGTCAGATCGGCGAGGGTATTTGCACAGACATGAAGGCGGTGCGCAAGGATTATTTTCTTGACCATGATCACTCCTCTTATGTTGATCAATGGGATTGGGAGAAAGTCATGTCTGAAGACCAGCGTAACCTTGATTACTTGAAAGATACGGTCAGGAGAATCTGGAAGGTTATCTGGGGTGCTGGTAAACATGCTCAAAAACTCTTTCCCCAGCTTAAAAATGATAAGTATCCAGATTTCCCTGAAGAATTGACTTTTCTCCATGCTGAGGAGATCCTTGACATGTACCCTGATTTACCGCGCAAACAGCGCGAAACAGCAATTCTGCAAAAGTACCCTGCAGTTTTCATAATCGGCATAGGCTGGACACTCAAGGATGGTTATCCACATGAAATGAGGGCAGCTGATTATGATGATTGGGTTACTGAGACAATAACCAAAGACGGCACAAAAATGCACGGTTTGAATGGTGATATCTTAGTCTGGAATCCAATTACCAAACGTCGCCATGAGCTTACTTCAATGGGTATCCGGGTTACTAAGGAAACCCTTAAAATACAGCTCGAAATGACCGGACAAAATGACTTTCTCGACTTACCTTATCATAAGGCAATACTGAACGATGAAATTCCATTGTCCATTGGCGGTGGTATTGGACAATCACGGACCTACATGTACTTATTGAGAACAGCTCATCTGGGTGAGGTTAGTGTGACTGTGTGGCCTCAGATCCTTAAGGACATGTGCGCGAAGAAAAACATTCACGTCCTTGAATAAGGAGGAAAAATGATTTTAATTTTGAGTTTTTTCATATTACACGATATCAAACCTTTACAGTATATTGACCCTTTTGACCGAATACCCTCGTATTATGGAGAATATGTCGCTACTCAGATCAAAATGCCATTCACCTACAAGGTTATTAGTTCACCTGACCAACCCCGCGATGAGCTTATTGTGGTTGTCGTTAATGACAGCCTTTATCCGAGAATACAGAATTCAATTGATCGCTATATTCAAGATCTCACTAATGAAGGTTACGCTACACAGGTCATTACCGCACTCGGTGGTACACCGGAAGATATACGAAATTTATTAATAGCACAGGTTCCCAATGATCTGGTCGGCGCCTTGTTAGTAGGTGATATACCTATTGCCTGGTGGGAGGAGAGTTCTTATGGTGAGGACTATCCAATCGATTTCTTTTTTACTGATCTTGATGGTAATTGGGTAGATACGAATGGAAATGGTATCTATGATCAGCACAATGGGAATGTTTCGCCAGACATATGGGTGGGAAGATTGTATGCATCGCGTCTGACTTATGACAATGAAGTACGGCTTATCAATAACTATTTTGATACTAATCATCAGTATCGAACCCATGCCCTCACTTTACCTAACAAGGGATTAGTATATAATGAGGTTACCTGGTATCCGAATGACCACGGTATGGGTTATTTATATAATGATGTTACTGTGGTAAATAATGCAAATACGACCACTGCCTATGATTATAAAAACCGTCTTGGGCAAGAATTCCAGTTTGTCCATCTTATTGCTCATTCATCATGTTGGGCACATACCTTCTTTCTGGCAAATGAACTTCCTGGTGGAGGCTCGGTTTTCAGTTTTGAAATTCCCTTTGTTGATCCAAATGCATTTTTCTATTTTCTCAACTGTTGTATGGCAGCACGATATACAGAAACAAACAATTTGGCGAACTGGTATTTGTTTTCGCGTTCATACAGTCAGGTAGTTATTGCCAGCAGTTCTCTAATGTATGGTGTAAGCAGCCTCGCGGATTTCTATCAGGCGCTAAGCAATGATTCAACGTTTGGCGATGCCTTTAAAAAGTGGCACCAGTCAAATTATGATTGGTTTATGGGAACCTTATTGCTGGGTGACCCTTCCTTAAAGGTATTAGACCATCCTTTATCTTTGGTGACAAAGGAAGAAACACATTATTCTGGACATGTATTAGTTGATTGGACTACATATCAGGTTGAAAACAGTCTGTTTGTCAATGGTCACCCGACTTTGGGTAATGGACAGAATAAAGTATGGATTTTCTGGGATTCAGGTCGCATTGTTCGGTCCGACACGTATGGTTCATTTTTTACTGGTTCTGGGTTTGCCCCACCGGAATCTGTTGCCTGGCATGAATACTATGATTTCTTCCCAACCACAGCAGCAGATAATGCTGGCAGGCTCTGGGTTGCCTGGCAGAGTTTCCGTGACTATACTCAGTATTATGACCACTTTAATATTTATAGTTCTTATCATCATAATAATTCCTGGTCCACGCCACAATATGTGAGACCACTTGGTGGCTGGCATGATGTTCAGCCTGCATTGGCTGCAGGTGATGATGACAAGGTTTGGATTGCCTTTAAGAGTTTTCGCGATGGTAATGCCAACATCTATGTCTCAAATGCGACCTCAGGTGGTACATGGATTGATTCTTATGCACTGACCCAAACCCTTGAGGATGAAACCAATCCCGCAATTGTCGTTGACCAGAATAATGATGTCTGGGTGTTCTGGTCAAGCAGTGCTCAGGGTCATTATAAGATATTTGGAAGAAAGTATTCAGGGACATGGCAGAATGTGTTCCCGGTTGACACAAGTAGTGCAGATAATGTGTCGGTTAAGGCTGCAGTGGATAGTCTAAATAGGGTATGGCTTGTCTGGCACCGCTGGATTGATAATCAAGCAGAGATATATTATTCTTACTACGATGGCAATGATTGGTTGACACCCGGACCGGTGACCAGCAACTCCGCGGATGACATTCTTCCCTCAATCACAGTTGATGAGGTTGGTCTACCCTGGATATGCTGGATGTCTGACCGGGATGGTAACTGGAATGTTTATTGTTCATATTATAGTAATGGCTGGACTATTCCTGGTGCTGTGACCACCCATCCAGAATCTGATATTGACCCAGTGATCATTAGTGATGACTCGTCCCGCGTATGGATTGCATGGGCAACTAACAGGAATGATTACTGGAATATCTATGCGGCTTGTACTGATATAACAGCGATAAAAGAGCACCCAATCATCTCGCATCAGATATTCGACATCAAAATTTCACCAAATCCATTCCATAATGCAATCCATTTTGAGTCACATATCCCTTTTGAAGTAAGGATCTATACGGTTGCCGGTAGATTACTCAGAGAATTCAAAGGTAATAAGAAGAGCTACTCGTGGCAACCAAGGGAATTAGCACAGGGCATCTACTTTGCACAAATCACAACAGATATTTATGAAAAATACGTTAAGATTATTTACATAAAATAATGGAGTCATTGCTTAAGTTGAATTCCTAAGGGTAGTAGCCTGATTTATCCACGCCCCTTATGAAGGAGCGGGATTTATCCACGCCCCTTATGAAGGAGCGGGATTTACCCACGCCCCTTATGAAGGAGCGGGGTTTATCAGGCATTGCAATAACGAAGTTATTGCACTAAAAGAAGCCCAATGAATCCAGCTCTTTTGTAAAAGGGCGGGATGAATTGGGCAACTACATTATTTTATAGCATTTCTGCAATTTGACCTCACTATTTTTACCATTTTTTAGAATAGCTTACCTATTACGTCATTACTTAAGCTGAATTCTGAAAGGGTAGAATTATGGTGCTATAATGTCAAACAAATCAATCTTAAATTTCAAGACCTGTTCCCAACTTATACCCGATTTTCCTTAAAAACTCATACCGTTCTTTTCGTGCTTTAGCATCTTCAATACCTTTTGAGGCATAACCGTCAATAACACCGATCACGCCTTTTCCCTGCTCATCTTCAACCAGCAAAATCTCTACTGGATTTGCTGTTGCACACAGGATTCTTACAATCTCGGGGCAGGCTTTTATTCTATCAAGGACATTTATTGGAAATGCGTTCTTTATAAAGATAATAAAAAAATGTCCTGCGCCAATTTTGTATGCATAATCTTTTGCTAAATCAACCAATTGTTGATCATTGCCTTCATAACGGACAAGGCACTTTTCTGATGCCTCGCAAAATGCCAGGCCAAATTTTATCTGAGAATGGGCATTTACTAATGCCTCATATAAATCTTCTGCGGTCTTTATAAAATGGGTGTAACCGCATATCATATTAACACCCTCTATTGGTTCGATTTTTATTTTCTTTATTTCCATTTGTTCTCCTTTGTGAAAATTGTGGAAAAGCTCTTACTTTTAACTTCTATTGTAGGAGAGCCTTTCCAGGCTCGATTATCGCGGGCAGAAGCCCGCTCCCACAGGGGAATAATTATTATTGTGGGAGAGTCCTTCCGGGCTCGAAAATCATAATAATTCATATCGACACCACCAAAATGGATATTTATGTGGTTCATTAACAAGACATTTTCTCACTGGATTATATAAGCAATACTTCATTATCTCTAGATAACTTTCATTTTTCCTTATTAAATGATCATAATACTGATTTTGCCATATGTGGGGTGGATCTTGCCGTTGATCTACACTGGTGATTAGCTGTTTTAATTTTCTGCCAGTATATCCCTTAAAACTCATCATCACTCGTGTAAGCGTTTGATCTTGTTCCAGTTTAAAAACAGTATGAATATGATCTGGCATTACAATGACAAAGTGTAGTTCTATTCTCTTTTTTTGTTCGAGAAATTTAAGTGCATTAAAAATAATCTCAAAATGTTCGGCTCTGGTGAAAATTTTTGTCTTTTTATATGTAGAAGTTGTGATAAAATAATAGGAGCCAGGACTTGAAAATCTTCCTTTTCTCAGAAGATGGGAACCCTTGTTATAATTCTGTTTCTTCATTTAGTTATCGCGGGCAGAAGCCCGCTCCCACATTTACTGTTTTCCATTTTCAATATCCTAATTCTTTTAAAAATTTCCTGTCTTTTCTCCATTTTTCTTTGACCTTAACCCATAATTCCAGGTAAACTTCACGGCCCAGGAAATTTTCTATTTCCTTACGTGCCTCAGCACCTACTTTTTTCAATGCCTTACCATTTTTGCCGATAAGGATACCTTTTTGCGACTTTCTTTCAACATAAATAAGAGCTCGAATATAGTCCTTACCTTTTTCTCTTTCTTTAAATTCATCGATCACTACACATGTAGAATAGGGAATCTCTTTTTTAAAAGATTCAAATACCCGCTCCCTGATCAGTTCAGCAACAAAGAATCGTTCTGGACTGTCAGAAAGATCGTCTACTGGGTATAAAAAGGGACCTTCAGGAAGATACTTAAAAATAGCTTTTTTGAGTTTTTCAATGCCATCACCATTTATAGCAGAAATTGGAATAATCTCCTTGATGTTGATTTTTTTAAGCTTATCAATAATCGGTAATAATTTTGTCTTAGGCACAATGTCTATTTTATTTATAACACATATTAGCGGCTTTTTTTTGCATGATTCTAATAGTTTCTCCGGGAAATCTTCTGATTTGAACCAGGGGTCTACTATCCAGATTATCAGATCAGCATCTTTGGTCGCTCTTCTGATCTGTTTAACCATCTGCTCCTGTAATTCATAAGCTGGTTCAATAAGGCCGGGTGTGTCAAGGAAGTAACACTGGTATTCACCTTCAGTGAGGATACCGAGTATGCGCTTTCTTGTTGTCTGGGGTTTGGCAGTAACAATAGATAGTTTGATTTTGAGTAATCGATTGAGCAGTGTTGACTTACCGACATTTGGTTTGCCGATTATGGAAATATAACCCGATTTCATAGCAAGAAGGGGGTGCTAAGCACCCCCTATAATCATCCAAATATTCAATTAGTCTTCTTCAGTCGTTTTCTTTTTGCGCATCTTCCCCGGTTTCTTTTTCTCGACTTTCGCTTCCTTTACTTCTTCAGTTTTTTCTTCTTTCAGATCATCAAAACTCTCTTCTTTTATCTCAAGTAGATTCTTGTCGTCTTTCTTCTTCACCAGTACGGTAAAGATTAACGTATTACCAGACCAGAAAATTGCGCCGCCAAAAGAGAAAACAGCGAGGACTATTAAATAATAAATAATGCCCAGAATGAATGACGAAATAGCTCCTGCCCAGCCGTTATATGCAGCAACATATTCGGGTGGGAATAGGAGGTTGGGCATGCCTATCCATTCGATGTAATCGATAAACAAGTTATAGTATGCCTCTGGGCAGAATGGGGGTAAGGTGATTTTCACGTAGTAGGCGGCATTTAAGAAAATATTATCGATCTTGGCGGCGGGTACAATAATTCCGATAATATCGTGTGCTACGAAGATAGCTTTGGCAGCAAAAAAACCGAGTATTGCGACGCCAAGGATTTGGACAACTTTAAGAAGGACTTCGTAGGTGATAAGTCGCCACGGTTGATCATTGACTACTGAGAATGATTCGAAGAGGGTGTCAAATGTGTCATTGCCAGTGGTGCCAACAATTGCTGGTCCAATGATAAAGCATACTATAGTAACAATGAGCAGATAAATAATAGCCAGACTGACGACAAAAGCAGGTATTGCGAAGAGAATAAAGAACAATTGGCCAAAGTACGGTATCCAGGTTACTAAACCAAGTGCTATACCACCGAGAACAAGTAAAGCTATACAGCAGATAAGCACAAATGGTGCTATGATAGCAGATTTTCCAGTTTTCAAAGCGAATTTAATGGCGTCTTTTACTTCATAGAATTCATCACCCTTGAGTTGTTCATAAGTGATTTTTGAGACCGCGACACCAGCGAGTAATGCAACACAGACCCACCACAATACGCCGATGATCCACAGGACATAACTATACCAAGGCATCTCCCATTGAAACACTGGGACAAGACGGAAAGCCTCCCAGACCTCGCCAATTTGAACACCAGCTGCGATGTAAGCAAGAAAAGACAAAATACCGTAACCTATAAAGGCGATAAGAAAACCGAGAAAAGTGACCCAGATTTTTTTGGGGCTGAAGCCCAATCTGCCAGCTCTGAAAACATCTTTATAATTGAAGTGTAAATTAGTCACTGCACCTCCTTATTTTTGTGTATTATAATCACAATATTTCAATTGTCAATAGTCTTGACTTTGCGTAATTGTTGACAATTTATGAAATATTAATATAATTGGTCAGGAGGAACAATGAATATCGGTTGGCAGGAAATACTGTTAATACTGTTTATTGCCCTTTTGCTTTTTGGTGCAAAGAAGATACCTGATCTAGCACGGTCTATGGGAAAGGGGATTAAGGAGTTTAAAAAAGGCTTGAATGAGATTGATAGTCCAGGCGAAGACAAGAAAAGCAAAGAAACCAGTGAAAAAAAGGCAGATAAGTAGTTTGTTCGCATTATTAGTGATAAAATAGATTTATTGTGCGGCGTGGGCATTTGATCATTTGCTAAATGGAGAGGTGTCCGAGTGGCCGAAGGAGCACGATTGGAAATCGTGTGTCTGCTGAGAAGTGGATCGTGGGTTCGAATCCCACCCTCTCCGTCCCCACACCTTTTTTGGTGTAATAAAGTGGGACATTTGATATATTCTTGGATCACGTTGTGATTTGTATGGGTTCAGTAAATGAATATTCAGGTAAAGGTGTGGGGATCGATGACAGAGATGAACCGAAAGATGACAGCGATAAATAATATCTGTGTAATCATGGTTTTGATCTCTGTAATCGATTAAGCGAAGCTTAATAAGAAAGGAGAACTATGTATTATAACGGGACAAAGAATGTACTAGTATCTTTTTCAGTTTCATTTTTCACTTCGGTTATAGTGTGTGTGGTTTTTTTCTTTATTGTACCATTGTTGAGACAATCCCCAGATACAATGGTACCAGACTTGCTTGGTTCAACGACTGAACAGGCACGAGTAATTGCTGAGCAGCGCGGTCTGTTGCTTGTTGTTGGAGGTGAGGAGGAAAACGAAAAATTCACCGAGAATCTCATATGTCGTCAGACACCACTTTCTGGATCAGCGGTGCGCACGAGGTCCACAGTCACTATTTTTTTATCCAAAGGGTCAAGCCAAATCGTCTTGCCAGATTTTAAGGGATACGGTTTGAGCGAGGCTACGGTGCGGCTCTCTGGGCTCGGGTTGAGAGTCGGCGAGGTTAGAACCGAGGAAAATGCGACCGTTGATAAAGATAAGATCATTTCAACTGAACCAAGGGCCGGCACCAAGGTCAACAAGGGTGATGTGATCTCTGTGGTACTGAGCCGGGGTGTTGAAGTAGCAAAGGTGCCAAGATTGATCGGTAAATCTCTTTCTACGGCGAAACGGATTATTGAAGAAAATGGTTTTGTTGTAGGATCTGTATCATGGGAGGTCAGCATTGACTACAATGTTGGTATAATTATGCGCCAAAGACCCAGCGCAGGACAGACAGTGAAAAAGGGCTCTAAGATCAATCTTGTTGTGGCTACGGTTCTTGAATGAAAAGGATTTTCCTCTACCTCTTAGTAATCTTAGCCTTTTTCATAATTGGCGTTCTCATCGCCAATTTTCTCGTCATGCCTTTGATAGTCCACAAAGGCAGAGAAGTCGTCGTGCCCAATGTCTGCAACCTGTCTTTGGAAGATGCCGTGAAGGAGTTGAAAAAGCGTGATCTTGAAGGTCTTGTAACAGAACGAAGACATGATCCGATTATTGAAGAAGGGTACATAATAATACATGAACCTTTACCTAATCAGGCAGTGAAGTCAGGTCGGATAATACATCTCACCGTCAGTCTAGGTCCACAAGTCATAAAAGTTCCATTTCTTGCTGGTGTTGATATTGAAAAGGGCGAACTGATTCTTAAACGACTTGGTTTTACAATTGAGCAAATCGACTACGTAAATTCTGGTACAATTGTCAGAGGTAGAATCATCAGAACAATCCCGGAACCTGAGGTTGAATTGACCAAAGGTGACGCTATGAAAATAATCGTTAGCAAAGGACCAGTTCTGAAAATGCCAAACCTCACGGGTAAGACGCAGCATGAAGTTGAAGTCGAATTAGAAAAACTGGGTTTAGTCCTTGGTGAAATTAAACAAGTCGAAGGGAGTGGTATAAAAGGTAGTGTGATTGTGCAAAGTCCTGCACCAGACGAGATCGTTGAGCCTGGTGATACCGTCACGCTGATGGTGATTAAGTGAGGGTCGCCCCTTCAATCATTGCGGCGAACTTTGCTGCGTTCCAAAAAGAGATAAAAAGAATAGAGAAAGCAGGCGCTGATCTATTGCATCTTGATGTAATGGACGGGGTATTTGTTCCTAATCTAACTTTTGGTCCCATAGTTGTGGATGCGATCAATGCCATCACCGATCTGGAGCTGGATACCCATCTCATGATCGTAAACCCGGAGAATTACCTTAAGCAGTTTATTGATGCCGGTGCTGACTGGATTTCTTTTCATTGTGAAGCGACCAAAGAAACAGATGCTTGCCTTGAGTATATCCAAAGCCGGGATAAGAAGGCAGGGCTCGCAATAAACCCTTCTACACCTTTTGCCAAAATTAAGCAATACGTTGAGAAGCTGGATTATTTGTTGATTATGACAGTCAATCCGGGCTTTTATGGACAGGAGTTCATGTCTGAGGTTCTAAACAAGGTCGAACAAGCCAAAAATTACATAAACGAGCATAAATTGAGTTGTTTGTTAGAAGTGGATGGCGGTATCAACTACGCTAATGCCTGTTTGGTTAGTCAGGCAGGTGCTGATATTGTTGTAGCCGGCGCTGGCATATTTAAACAAGAGGACTACACAGAAGCAATAGAAAGATTGAGATGTTCGAAGGTCTGATCGACCGATTCCAATTAATAAGAAGAAAAATATTAGGCTATGGTCGAATAACCGAACGTGAAATTGCGATTATTCTAAAGGATATTAGAATCACCTTGCTTGAGGCGGATGTTAATTACAGGGTCGTAAAGGATTTTATTAAGGAACTGAATATAAAATGCGCTGGTTTGGAGTTGGCTAAGACCCTCAACCCCGGTGATATTGTCATCAAAACTGTTTACGAAGAATTAACCAAGCTGCTTGGTACTAAACCCCAGCAAATGGAATTCAAAGCCAAGGAACCGTTAATTATAGGTTTGATTGGTCTACAAGGTACCGGCAAAACAACGACCGCCGCAAAATTAGCCTTGAAATATAGAAATAAAAATCCTTTGTTAGTACCGGCTGACGCCAAACGACCAGCTGCCTATGAGCAATTGAATCAGCTTGGACAACGAGCTAAGATTCCGGTCTGCCCGCTTTACCAAAGTAGTGCAAAGGCTACGGTGAAGAAAGCAATTGAGCAGGCTATTGGGCAAGGTAATATGTTGGTTATTATTGATACTGCAGGAAGACTGCATCTTGATGACGAACTCATTGAAGAACTTAAAGAAATCAACCGCGTTGCCAAGTTTGATTATCGCTTGCTTGTAGCGGATGGGATGAGTGGTCAGGACGCGGTGAATCAGGCTAAAGCATTCCAAGAAAAGTTCGGGTTGGACGGTGCGATCCTTACGAAAATGGATGGTGATGCCCGAGGCGGTGCAGCATTGTCCATAACCCGGGCTGCTCAGGTGCCGATATTCTATGTCGGCACGAGTGAGAATCTGGATGGAATCGAGCAATTCTACCCAGCGCGCATGGCGCAGCGGATTATGGGCATGGGTGATTTGGCGAGTCTTGTGGAAAAGGTAAAGGTGGTTGAAGGGGAATTCGACGAGAAGAAGCTACGAGCTAAAATAGTAAAAGGAAAACTCTCTTTTGAGGATTTCCTGGTTCAGCTAAAGGCGGTCAAAAAACTTGGTCCCCTATCAAAACTTGCCGCAATGATACCTGGTGTTAAAGAAAGTGATGTTGATGAAGATGAACTAAAGAGGATTGAGGCTATTATTCAGTCAATGACAAAAAAGGAAAGACTCAACCCTGATATAATCAATGGATCGCGTAAACGCCGAATTGCCGCGGGTAGCGGTACAACAATGAGGGATGTGAATCAGCTTCTAAAACAATTTGACTATGCGCGCAATCTTTTGAAAAAGATGGGCAAAAAATTCCCCAAGAATATGCCGTTTAAAACATAAATAAAGGGGGAGCAGAGCTCCCCCTTTATTACATCTTCAGGAATCTTAGGCTGTTGGTGGTTCAACCAGATTGAAATAGTGCCTTATATTCCAACCTTCACTGAGCAGGGTGTAGTAGCCATCATACTCTTGGGATCCGCGTACAAAGAATTCGAATCTCACAAAGGTCAGATTATTCCAGCTTGCAAAATTCTCAGTTTCTGGACCGGATCCATCAGCATCAATACGGAATTGTGCACTTAAACCAATATTGGCAGATGTCGTAATGTCAATGTCAGCTGTATAATCTGTAGGGTTTTGCCTTACATCAAAGGCATACTCATAAAATGTATCTTCCCAATTCCATTTGAGTGTACCATTAACACTGATTGTATCGACGATCGAGAATACCGTATGGAAGTATATTAAAGGACGGGTTTGACCAATAATCCAGGTATCGAGTCCAGTCCACGGCATAGTATCTCCACCCCAGACATCAGGTTCAGGCATCGCCAGCCAGATTAATGTGTCAATGATAGTTTCCATGCTGTCCAAAGGGAATTTCCAAACGAACTCGTAATAGTAGAGTGTATCCGTGCCATTAGGTATATCTGGATATGGATTTGGACCTGACCAGCCCCAAGGTGGTGAGGTAAAACCAGGTCCTGAGCTCTGGTAACCACTGTACGCATCAAGATTTGTCATCATAGCCAGCATATTTAGACCTTCAACTAAGTTTTCAGCTTCATTCAACTCGGCTTGGTCAGTCTCATCACCACAACCCGTGAGACTGATTACAAATAGCAAGGCTATTCCTAATGCAAAGAGTCTTCTAAACATATATCCCCCTTTCTATAGACCGAAATATTATAATGACAATTAATATATTCAGGCTGTTGATTTAGTGGAGTAGGGGCTTTAGCCCCGTCAAAAGCAATGAAATTTCATCAGTTTTCACGAGCATAAATGCTCTACTCCAGTGAAAAATGACTTTTTCAACAGCCTAATTGTCAAGGTGTTTGGAGCAGA
>JAUVZL010000058.1 GCA_030602565.1 Candidatus Stahliibacteriota bacterium | reverse complement strand
ATATAGGAACTGTAGGAATCGAGCATTAATAATTGTAGTTGTCCCTGTCTGCCGTGGTTCCGGCACAGGCAGGCAATTTATTGGACAAAGCCTGATAAATCAGGCGACTACATCATATCGTGGATGATATGAGAACTATTTTACGTTCTCCTTAGTAACACTTAAAATACCCCTTCAAGGCTTCAGTATATAATTGTACCGTGACTCCACGACTTGTCAAGGCCAAACTGACCTCGGTAATGTTAATATCAGTAACGCATCGCTTTTCGAAATCGAACACCGAAACTGAAGTCGTTAGCCCTGTAGCTCAGCAGGATAGTGGGGAGGCTTTATAAACCTCCCCATATTATTTTTAACTACACGTTTATCCTAAGAACTGTAAGCCAGCCAATGAGGAAATCAGGCGACTTCAAACGGGCGGGCAGTGCAATAATCGCACCGATCAATACTATGATACCCACCGCGACAATATTTGACCAAAGAACCGGGATCAAAAATGACTTTTCCTCTTTCTTCTTTATTTTATACAACCTGGCGATCACTGCTTCCTCGTACAGCACACTAATTACTAGACTGATTATTATCGCAAGCGTTGATAGAAATATCTTCATTGGCCAGGATATGTGCGGTGAAGACTGATAACCAATCATGAAACTGAATATCACCACGGTAATCAATGTCACAAGGGTCAACACAAAAGCTATAAACCAGGTAGAGTTTTTTCCAAAATGCTGAATTCGTTTGAGGCGGCGCGCGGGCAGGAGAAAAACCAAGAACAGAACAATGATCCCCATAAACAACACATCAGGGGAAGTAAACATCATTGCCACAACCAAACCCACGAATGTTGATACAACATTTGCAATGAGGATGTAAAAAACCGCCGCCCCGGATTTGAAATCACTCTTTAAAATGAATACCACGCACTTTATTATCAAAATAAGAATAAAACCAAGCAGCGACGCAAAAACTGCGCCACCGAGTGTTGTCGGTGCAAGAAAAAGCATTATCAATGGTACGAGCGGTTCATTTGCATACAAGAACGCCGGCACTAACAGCGAAACACCAGCCAGTATAATAATCTTTGTTTTCATTTGAAACTCCTTTACCGCGAAAGTTTAAAGAAATATTGATAAATGTCAATATCCTGGTTTTGATCATATATAGTCTACCGAAAAGAGATTGTTTAATCAAGTTAGCACATCAGTAATCCAATACTCGGTCGATAATACCACCACCGAGCATAGTATCACCCCTGTAAAACACCACGGATTGACCCGGGGTAACTGCCCATTGAGGTTTCTTGAAAACAACCTTGACCCCTCCTTTTCCATATGGCTCGATGCTTGCCTCGGACGAATTCGAAACGTATCTTGTCTTTGCCTGAACCGCCATTTTCTCATTAAGTTTGTCAAACAGTATAAAGTTCAGATCCTTCGCAATGAACTGCGATTTGTAGACCTCTTGAGCTTCACCAACATAGATGATATTCTTTTTAGCATCGATACCAATCACGTAATAGGGACGTTCGTGACTCAACCCAATACCTTTGCGTTGACCAATCGTATAAGCAATGATCCCCTCATGTTTACCAAGGGTTTTTCCTGCACTGTCGCATATCAAACCCGGCTCAGAAGATATAATACCTTTTATATAAGAAGCATAGTTGTTTTTGGATATAAAGCAGATATCCTGGCTCTTTTTTTGCTTTGCTGTGGGCAACCTGAATTCACGGGCTTTTTCTCTTACCGCTTCCTTGGTATAAGAACCAAGTGGCAGTACTAATTCTGACAATTGCTTCTGTTTAAGTCGATAAAGGAAATAGGACTGTTCATTTTTATCCATGCCTTTTTTCAAAAGGTATCTATTGTTTTCGCGCTCAAGCCGTGCATAGTGACCCGTGGCGATTTTGTCAAAACCAAGGTGTTTTGCTCGCACCATGAAAACACCGAATTTCATCAGCTCGTTACACACTACACAAGGGTTTGGCGTCCTTCCTCGCTTGTATTCTCGTATGAAATCGCCCTCTATTAAGCTTTTGAATTCTTCTGTAAAATCAAAAGTCTGAAATGGAATACCAATCGCCTGAGCCGCGTCTCTTGCATAACTCACAAGTTCATCAGTAATCCCCTGGAAAATCATCATGGCGCTATGCACGTCAAAACCATTTTGTTTGAGAATCAGTGCCGCGGTCGAGGAATCAACCCCACCGCTTAACGCCACGAGAACTTTCTCCATAGAATTACATCTTGTTATTTACCCAAGCCCGTTATAAACGAGCTGGGTTTAGGTGTTTTAGGTGTTTTAGGTGTTTTAGGCATTTTAGGTATTTAGGTACTTTAGGTATTTTAGGCATTTAGGTATTTTAGGTATTTCTATTTTTCCCCATGGGCGACATTTTGCGTAGTTCCTCAATGACCTGCGGCAACTGTTCAGCAACATAGTCAATGTCTTGTTCAGTTGTGAGCCGACCAACGGTCAAGCGGAGCGAACCGTGAGAATCCTCACGCGAAATCCCGATCGATAGCAAAACATGGGACGGTTCGAGCGAGCTTGAAGAACAGGCAGACCCGGTTGCAACTTCAATACCCACACTATCGAGTTTCAGAAGCATTGATTCGCCTTCGATATATTCGACAATTACATGGCAGTTATTGGGCAACCGTTTTTCTGGATGACCGTTCAACCAGGTATGTTCCATGCCCTCAAAAATCCCTATTATCCTATCTCTAAGTTCTGTATAGCGCCTGACTCGCTCTTCCCTCTCGGCAACTGCGAGCTGCACAGCCTTGCCAAGTCCGACAATCCCTGGTACATTATGAGTAGATGGTCGCTTATGATTCTCCTGACCACCGCCATGGAACAGCGGAAGGATTCTCGTACCTTTACGAATATACAAGACACCCACACCCTTTGGCCCATAGAATTTGTGGGCTGATATAGATAACAGGTTGACGCCCAACTTATTGACATCAGTATCGAGTGAGCCAAATGACTGAACCGCGTCAGTGTGTAGGTAAACGCCTTTGTTCTTACAGATTTCGCCGATTTCCTCGATCGGTTCGATTGTACCGATTTCGTTATTAGCATGCATGATTGTCACCAAGATGGTTTTGTTGGTAATTGCCCGCTTCACATCATCCGGCTCTACTAAACCATACTTATCCACTTCAAGATAGGTGATTTCAAAGCCTTGTTTTTTTAAAAATCGACACGTCTCAAGTACTGCATGGTGCTCGATTCTTGAGGTTATGATATGATTACCCTTATCCTGCAGACTGTAGGCAACGCCTTTAATTGCGGCATTGTCTGATTCTGTGCCGCCTGAGGTGAAGATTATTTCGGCTGGATCAGCGCTCAGAGCTTTTGCTACTTGAACGCGCGCTTTTTCAACTGCATCCTTTGCTTGTTGACCCATTGAGTGTAGGCTCGATGGATTACCATAGTGTTCAGAATAAAAGCTGTGCATCGCATCAACAACCTGAGGATGCATTGGTGTCGTTGCTGCATAATCTAAATAGACTCTTCTCATATTTATCTGCCTCTTTCTAATATAACAATTAATGCCCTGATGTCAAGAAATCCAGAGGTTATCTAATCAAAAGAACTGGTCTCACCAATTTCTCCTCACCTATCTTGAGTTCCACAAAATAGACTGCGCTAGCAAGTTTCCGGCCACGGTTATCAGTGCCGTCCCAGGAAACAACCGTAGGCACTGAGGAGTAGGCAGTAGACAGTGAAAAATCTCTAACTAATCTACCACATGAATCGTAGATTTTTAGCTCGATAGTCTCTGCACTTCCTGTCCCGTAGGATGAATGTGTTATCCTATCGGGATGCCCCGCGTCAAAGCTGATGTTTATCAGCTTTGAAAATGGATTGGGCAAACACTCTATTTTTTGAATTAAGCAAGGGGGTTGGGTTAGTTCTTCAATCCCAGTGGTTACTTTAAAAATATAATACGTGCTCTCAGGCGCACAAATAGGATCCGTATTCCAGATGTCAACCGAATTAGCCACACTAAAAGAATCTTCTGCCCAGAGAAAATAACCGAGCGTGCAGGATTGGGCAACTGCAGGTATTGTAAAGTAGTAAACATCACCGTTGGTGCTGTCGTGCCCCACACCTGCGAACTGTCCTCCATTAATATTGTAATAGAGTGAATCGGCGCCAATACCCGTGGAATCAGTTATTGTCGAGCTGACCATATAAGGTCCAGTAAAAGAGGTGTCTGACCAGATCGTGGTGTTGGTAAAATCCGGACAGCAAAGGTCCCAGCCGGGCACATATAGGTCGGATAATTTGAAGAAATTTTCAACCAGCATGAAATTCTGACTCGCGCCGTTTGTACTCTGAGCCGCAGCAACACCATTAGCACCACCAAACCTGCCTGGAACAATCCACTCGTATATCCAGCGCGTTTCCAAGGTCCCGAAATTATCAGAATATTCCATGTAGTCTCTAATGACCAAACAAGGCCAGAAATGTTCACCGCTAAAAGGTACTTTCACCTTACCTTTAGAAACTATTCTTTTCTGATGGGTCTCATTCGCTGTATAGGGCAAACCAGGCACAACTTCATAAGTCCATGTCCAGGCCGTATTCCATCCTGCACCATCATAGATCGGATAAACATAACATCGATAATCAGGTTGGTAATTACCGAGAAATCTAAAACCACCTGATTCAAAGTCGATGCCTTGAATATAGAAGAAATACGTAGTATCTGAAATGTATGACCAGACAACATCACCACTGCCGAGCGTATCAAGCTCAAGGATTTCAGCATTGGGAAATGTTTCTGGTGCTGGTGACCACCCTTGATTAGGATGGAGCAAATGAACGCGGCTTGTTCTACCGCCTGGATAGGTCGTCAAATCCCACCAGACACGTAATGTATCAAAGGGATCCCACTGGAAAAAATCGATATTCTGATCATAATTAGCCCATGTGCCAATAATAAGGGGCACATCATCGTTCTCGATAAGTATCTCTGGCTGAGCCCATACTAACAAACTCGTACTTATCAACAACGTCATTAAAACTAAGGCACGCTTCATATTTACCTCCTTTTCATAATTATACTTCATTATCCATACCAGTCAAGATTTATATCTTGACTTTTTTATATTTTGTGATAGTATATATGATGAAATTCCCAAAGGGCAGAGCGTTGTTGGAAAATACACGCCTGGAATTCATAAATCTGGACAACATATTGAGCGCTTCAAAGCGCAAGCGAGCGCACAAAATATCCGGTTATATCTCAATGATCTACCCTGATTCCATCGAACTCATCTTCTTGAAACAGGGTGAACCATTCAATGCTGCCAGGATAAGTCACAAGAATCGCGAGATCGTACCAATAAGCGATGTTGTGGAAAAAGCTAAGAAGGCGACATCAGGGATACTGTCTGAGTATGCTACTGATGAAATGTTGATCAATCTTATTATTTCCACGATAACCGTGGAGCCGATAAAGGCAGATGTCGATTTCACCAGATTGCAACCAAAGGTATTCATTGATAAGCTGAAAACGACTAAATTCAGCGGCTTTATTTGGGTAAAAGCAGGTATTGAAGAATCTTTTATTTATTTTGATGAAGGCACAATCAAAGCGTGCTATGTCGCGGGCAGTGCTAAAAAGCTTGAACATAACGAGATAACAAATTTCCTCTTGAAACCGGATATAAAAATCTCCATTTTTGACCGTGTGGAGGACCTCACAATGACCCAGGCAACGCCTGCTCAGGTCGATATGTTTTGCAAAATCTTTTCGGCACTACTTAAAAGTTACTCACATCCCATCGGTAAAACCCTTGTCTTGAAGGCTTTCATTCGCTCCAAATTTACTGTTCAGAAGGAATTTCCCTTTATCGAGCATTTCACCGTCGAATCAAATCTGAGCATAAACGGTAAAGTGGTTGTCGAGCCAAGGTTGTTTGCTCAAGGTATGGCGCGATGGTTCGACTTAATTCATGAATCCTTTTCAACCTTTTTAGGCAAAGAAAGCGAAGCAATGGCAAAAAATGTTCTCAATGACTACCGTTTCGCATTGAAGTCGGTTGGCTTTTTTGATTACTCTAAAATAAAGTTTTAATGCCCCTTTATATTGTAGCCACACCAATCGGGAACCTGGAAGACATCACGATAAGGGCTATCAACATACTACGCGAAGTTGATACAATCTGCTGCGAAGATACACGGCGCGCCAGAATTTTGCTCAGCAAATACGATATAAAAAAGAAGCTGATCTCCTATCATGACCACAATGAAAAAAGGAGGTTACCCCAACTCATGACGCTTTTACAGCGTGGCAAAAAGCTTGCGCTCATCTGTAATGCAGGTACGCCTTTAATCTCAGATCCGGGGTATATCCTTGTTAAGGAAGCATTCGCCAAGAATATCCAGGTATCAGTAATCCCTGGTCCTTCCGCGGTCACTGCTGCCACATCATTATCTGGCTTGCCGGTCAGCACCTTTATCTTTGAGGGTTTTCTGCCCAAGAAAGCAGGACGCCGGAAGAAAAAGCTGGCGGCGCTGAAGACCGAGAAAAGAACTGTAGTGTTCTTTGAATCACCAGCACGCCTCAAAAGGCTCTTGCAGGAATTGCTGGATACTGTCGGTGACCGACAGATTGCGCTATGCCGCGAGCTGACAAAATACCATGAGGAAATACAGCGCGCCAGAATAAGCGAGGTGCTCAACAGAATGCCTATTCTAAAAGGTGAGTTCACCATTGTCTTACAAGGTACTGATGCATAAAATAAAGATCTTGGGCAGAAAGTATTTTGTAAAACCCATCGTACGTGTCCTCGTCAAAATGAAAATACCCGCTAATATTGTCACACTTATAAGCCTATTTTTAGGCATAGTTGCATTCCTTTTCTACTGGCAAGGTACTTTCTGGGCCGGTGCAATATTTCTTTTCCTGTGTGGTATCTTTGACACATTTGACGGCGAGATCGCGCGCCAAACAAATCGTGTTACTAAAATCGGCGGTTTTCTGGACTCCACAGTCGACCGCATAAATGAGTTCTTAATATATCTCGGATTATTCTCGTATTACTACACGCACGAAGCCTATGTTCTTTTCTGGATATTTTCTGCCATGTTTGGCTCAATGATGGTCAGCTACACGCGGGCACGGAGTGAGAGTTTAGGTATCTCTCCACAAGTAGGGTTCTTTGAAAGGTTTACGCGTATTCTACTATTGATAATAGGTTCTTTCCTCGGTAAATCTATTATGGTCTACGTGCTGGTGCTGTTGACCTTTGGTACTATCCAAACAATGATTCAGCGCATCATTTACACCCATATAAAATCAGCCAGGAATTGAAAAAAACACAGCATTTATCCAATTTGGAAAACAACGACCACGAAAAAGTCTTACTGCTCGGTATCGCGCCCTCCCACAAAGAACGCTGGCTCACCATCAAGTCGCTTGAAGAACTTGCCAGCCTCACCATAACGGCGGGCGGTAAGGTTATCGAAAACTTCATTCAGGTAAAGCGCCGCTTAGATCCGGCAACCCTCATCGGTATTGGCAAAGTCAAAGAGTTGACGCAAATCTGCACAATCTTTGATGTTGATCTCATTATCTTTAACCGCAATTTGTCGGCTGCGCAAATTAGAAATATCGAGAAAATAACTGACGTACGTATCATAGATCGGACAACTCTGATTCTTGACATCTTCGCAAAGCACGCGAGAACAAAAGAAGCCAAGCTCCAAGTCGAACTAGCACAATCGGAATATCGCTTGCCCAGACTAATCGGCAAAGGTTTAGAGTATTCCCGTCTCGGTGGAGGTATTGGTACACGCGGTCCAGGTGAAAAGAAATTGGAAATCGACCGCCGGCGCATAAAACAACGTATCGCAACTTTAAAACGAGCTATAAAGAAAATAGTACAAACCAAGAAAGTCCAGCGCAAGAGCCGGCAGGGTATCCCTAAGATCGCGGTTGTCGGCTATACTAATGCTGGAAAATCTTCTCTAGTCAATGCCTTGACCAATGCGGATCTGGTGATTTCCGACCACCTTTTCTCAACCCTTGACTCAAATACCTCAATCCTTTTCGTGCCGCCAAAACACAAAATGCTGATAAGTGACACAATTGGTTTTCTCAAAAACCTGCCGCACGATCTGATTGCCTCGTTCCAAGCCACGCTGGCAGAAGTCTTGGAAGCAAATATACTGATACATATTGTTGACGCAACTGATGAAGATTTCGAATCAAAGATCTCCACGGTCGACAATGTACTTGAAGAAATCAACGCGCATAAGACATCCAGGATTCTAGTTTTTAATAAGACCGACCGGCTGTTTGATGAAGAAAAAGCCCGCTGCAAGAGAACATACCCCCACGCGGTCTTCGTCTCAGCAAAAGAAAACACCGGTCTTGCAACCCTGAAGAATCGTCTCAAAGACTTCTTTTTCGGCAGCCCTTGACCGCGTACTTATTTACATTATAATTGAACGTGGGTGATTATTTGGAGGAAATCGTTGGGCAGGAAACCGCGAAGCGGTTCATTCGTACCGCAATAAAAAAAGAAAAGCTATACAACTTTCTATTCACTGGGCCCAAAGGCGTTGGAAAAAGACAATTCGCCTTTGCCCTTAGCAAATCATTGAATTGTCCTCCGCGCTCTCCTAACTTCATGCTCGTCGCCCCAATCCCTTCGAAAATAAAAGATAAAGAGGATGAAATCTTCGAGTATTCAAAAACTTATCTGCCGGATAATCCGGTTGTTGAGTTCGAGGACCGCGCCGCGATTTTGATTGAACAAATTAGAAATGTCATCAAAAGGCTCGTTCATATGCCGACTATCGGTTCCAAGCGGGTCGTATTAGTCATTGAAGCTGACCGCATGACTGCTGAAGCTGCCAATTGTTTCTTGAAAACTCTGGAAGAACCGCCCTTAGATACACTTTTTGTTTTGACGTCATCGCGACCGAGCTACTTATTGCCGACGATACGCTCAAGGTGTCAAAACGTCCGTTTCACCTATTTGAATAGCGGGCAAATCAAGAACATCATATTCGAAGGAGAGGATAATTATCTACTCGGTAGCCCGGGTGAAATCATAATCTTTCAGGAAAATGACTTGTTGAAGAACGCCCGCGATATTCTTAGACAATGTCCTATGTCTACCGAAACTGCGGCACAGACGGCAAGAGGATACGAAAGAAAAAAGCTAATCGACCTCCTCTATCCGCTTCTACTCATGTATCGGCTTGTCTTTTACAAAAAAATAAACATCACCATTAATACAACCCTTGAACCACTTCTCAACAAAAAAGCAAGCGCACTTTCCTTAAACAGTATAATCAATACAATCAACCTATTGAATGTCAGTATCAACTCTCTCGAACGCAATCCGAGTCACCTCTTGCTCCTCTTTAATGTGCTGATGAAACTACCTTGAACAATGATAAGGAAATTCATCTGTAACGGCATGCTCGGCAAACTGTGTAAACTACTGCGGATTTGCGGCATTGACGCTGCTTATTCAAATCAGGGGATGGCTATTCTACTTGAAGCAAGAAAACAAAATCGGATCGTGCTGACCAGAAACACTCGTTTGCAGAAGAAAAAAGAGGTGTTCTTTATGAAAACTTCCGATCCAGTTGAACAGCTTGAACACATCATTAGCGAGTTCAAGTTAAAGAATCGCATTGAGCCGTTTTCACGCTGCATTGAATGCAACTGTAAACTCAAAGCGGTTGACAAGACATTGATCAGGAATAATATCCCCTATTTTACCTATCAACACTTTAATGAATTCGCGCTCTGTCCAAACTGTCGCCGGGTCTTTTGGAAAGGTAGCCATTACAAGAAAATGCTTAAAGATATACGACACTTAATTCCAAATGCCAAATAGCAAATGAATCGCGTTCATCTTCTTCTTTTTTTCTTCGTAATCTGTGTTTTTTTTAATTGTGCTCCCTACGTTAAGAAAATGCGCAAGGATAATCTTGTTAGAATTGCTGTTGTTTGTGGAGTTGACAAGGTTGATATTAGCGGTATCAAAGATAAAAAATTCTATAAAAATCGTCAAGTTTTATTAAACGATGCATTCCCTTTATATTTCAGTCCGAATAAAGGTGTTGTCCTCGTTAATGGAAAGAAGTATCGCGGTAACCTCGAAATAAGAAAAACTAAAGAACAGATATGGGTGATTAATATTCTTAATATTGAGGATTACCTGAAGGGCGTTGTACCATGCGAAATTGGCAGGATTTCACAAGCCATCTTTGAGGCAGCAAAAGCACAAGCCGTTGCTGCCAGGACTTATACGTGGGCACATCTCAATCAGTATGAGGACCTCGGTTTTGATCTCTATGCAACAATTCGCGACCAAGTATATACCGGCATGTCCGGTGAAAATGAACTGACCAACCTTGCTGTTGAACAAACCAAAGGGCAAATCCTCACCTACAAGAACACCCCTATTGAGGCAAAATATCATTCGACTTGCGGCGGCAGAACTGCTGACTTCAACGATGCCTGGACTGGCAACGCACCGCCGTATCTGAAAAGCGTGAGCTGTTCTTATTGTAAAAACAGTCCTCATTATGAGTGGGCAAAGGTTTTCACAAAAAGGGAATTTTTTGTGAATTTAAGAACCGAGTTGAAAAAAATCGGCAAAAAAATACCTGGGGGTGAACTAATAAAAAACATAAAGCTCATTAAGAACCGCAAAAGCAAACGTGTTTTGAAATTGGTAGTCATCACCGAAGGAAAAGAGTACACAATACCGGGTTACCATATCAGAACCGTTTTAGGTGATAAAATAGACCCGGGCGGTTTATTAAAATCAAATTACCTGACCTTAAGGACAAAAGGCGACAAAGTAATAATTGAAGGTAAAGGTTGGGGACATGGTGTAGGCATGTGTCAGTTCGGCGCCATTGAGATGGCGCGGCAGGGTAAAAATTATAAACAGATTTTGTATCACTATTATTCAGGGACGAGGGTTAAACAAATAAAGTAATAAGAAATCGCTGTTATCATTCCGTAATCATTGTAATCGAGAGAACGATGAAGACTTTTTCAGAGTTCTCTAAATTACCTCTTGACAAATCGAGAATATTGTATAAAATTATCAAAATGAGAAAAGGAGGAATGATGAAGAGGATTTTAGTACTTTTGGGTGTGATTATGTTATTTGTGGCTTGTGATTATGCTACAGAAAACGTTGAACTGAAACCGGATATCGAGGTTGTCTACATGAACCCAATTGGCTGGTACACATTCCTTGGTGACACAACGCCCCAGGCGGACATCGAAACCGTTGACATTGTTGCGATGAATTCGGTTGACTGCTACCTTGAAAAGGTCACGTGGGAATACTATGATGAGAGCGGTAATCTCTTTTATGGACCGGACGAAATGGCAATATTCTCCAAAATAAACGGCATAGTCGATCCTGCCTACGTTTGCACCACAACAATCAACGACTTGAGGCTGCCGCTCCTGCCCGTGCAGAACAATATAGACCCTGGCCATTCAGCACGAGTATTACTCCGCTTCATAGCGGTCGATGAATACTGGGGGTCAAGGTATGATACCTGCACGGTCTGGTATGGCATTTATATGTGGCCGCAGTAATTAAATAGATGAATTAAAAAAGGGGCTGCTCAAGCAGCCCCTTTTTATTTTCACCAGTGCCGTTTCAAATAGTTCGTGTTTTAGTTTTGCGCGAACATCAGAAAACTGTAGTGGCAGACCTTGGTCTGCATTGTTAGCCGAGCAAGCTCGACCACTACGGAATTGGAAAATCGAACATTAATTATTTGAAACGGTACCAGTATTAAGTAACGCGAAAGATTTTCTTCAAAGCCGATTCTACTATATCAATACCAACCTGCATTTCTGGTTCACTAACCACCAAAGGAGGTATTAACCTCAACACGGATTGGCCCGCGCCCAGAAGCAATAAACCCTGTTTAAACGCTTCATAAACAACCGCGTTTCGCCTATCCCCAACCGGTTCCTTGTGTGCCTGGTCAGCAACGAGTTCAATACCGATCATCAACCCTTTACCGCGCACGTCGCCCATGAATTCATACTTACGCGCCATATCCTTCAATCTCTCAATCGCCACCTTACCTACTGCTGCAGCATTTTCAATGAGACCGTGTTCAAGGAGTTGGATTGTCTCAAGCGCAGCGGCACAAGATACTGGATTACCGCCAAAAGTAGATGCATGAGCACCGGGCTGCCAATCCATGATCCCGGCGCGCGCGACGCAGGCACCGAGCGGTAGCCCTGATGCAATACCTTTTGCAATACAGTAAATATCTGCCTTGGTATTGAAGTGTTCAATTGCAAACATCCTGCCGGTCCTGCCCATACCTGCTTGAATTTCATCATCAACGAGTAATATACCATACTTATTACACAACTGTCTAAGCGTCGGTAAAAATCTCCGGGGCGGCACGATATAACCACCCTCACCCTGTATGGGCTCGACAAAAATTGCGGCTACTTCTTCAGGCGGCACAAGCTTCTTAAAAACAACCTCATCAATATATTTCACACATGCCAGGTCGCAGGATGGATAATCAAGATGAACTGGACACCGATAACAATAGGCATAAGGAACATGTGTAACACCAGGTAATAATGGCGCAAAATACTTTCTCTGAATAGATTTGGAGGCAGTTAATGATAAAGCACCAAATGTCCTGCCGTGAAATGCGCCAGTAAATGCTATATAGCGAGGCCGACGCGTATGATAGCGCGCCAGTTTCATTGCGCACTCTACTGCCTCAGTCCCTGAATTGCCAAATAAAACCTTTTTGTTTTTTGCACCGGGCACAATTTCCGCAAGTTTCTCAGCGAGTTTGGCTTGGTGCACGTAATAAAAATCAGCACCTGACATATGGAAAAATTTATCCAGTTGTTCTTTTGCTGCTTTCGCCACTACTGGATGAGAGTGGCCGCTTGCCACAACACCGATACCGGCAGAAAAATCAAGAAATGTATTACCGTCAACATCGGTTACCCACACGCCTTTACCTTTTTCAATAACCAAAGGGTAGGGTCGCGTGTAGGAAGGTGAAATATACTTGTTATCACACCTCAAAACCTCCTTGGCTTTGGGCCCAGGAAGGTTCGTTTTTATTGACGGTTTCTTCATCGCACTTTTTCGCATAATTCTCCTTTTACTGCCTACTGCCTACTTCCTACTCACTACTATTCATCCTTGTGTATCAATCTGTGCTTTTTGCAAAGAACCTGAGTAGTCGATGTAGATAGTCTTTATCTCGGTAAATATCTCGTACGCAGTCCAACCGCCTTCGCGATGTCCATTACCCGTATCCTTCATGCCGCCAAACGGCAGATGGCATTCCGCGCCAATCGTCGGCGCATTAATATAGACAATACCGGTTTCTGTAAGTTCAATCGCCTTGTGCGCAAGGTTCAGATCATTCGTGTAGATAGCTGATGAAAGACCGTATACAGTATTGTTAAGTATGGACATTGCTTCATTAAAATCCTTTGCTTTTATCACTGAAAGGACCGGTCCAAAAATCTCTTCCTGAGCTATTCTCATAGTCGGCAGCACATCAACGAATATCGTCGGTTTATAAAACCACCCGTTTGCACACTCACCCTGTTTGTACGATTCACCGCCAGTAACCATTCTTGCGCCTTCTTTCCTGCCTATTTCCACATAACCGTGAATGCTTTCCCGCTGTGATTCGCTGACCAATGGACCGACATCGATATCTTCATTCAAACCATTACCCAATGTCAACGCCTCAGCCCGCGCTTTGAGCATATCAATGAACTTGTCATAGATTGGTGCTTCCAGAATCAACCGGGATGTCGCTGTGCACCGCTGACCGGTCGTCCCAAACGCACCCCACAAAATACCCTCAAGCGCTAGCTCGAGATTGGCATCTTTTAGAACAACCTGACCGTTCTTGCCGCCCAATTCCAAAGAACATCGTTTAAGCGTCTTACCGCAGACCTCGCCGATCCTTTTGCCAATCTCGGACGAACCAGTGAATGAAACGCCGACAATATCCGGATGGTTCAGAATGGCTTCACCAATCTCACTGCCGCTGCCATAGACAACATTGAGCACGCCATCAGGCAAACCGGCTTCTTTAAATATCTGAGCAAGTTCACCAACGCAAGCTGGTGTATAGGTCGCCGGCTTTACCACCGCAGTATTACCGCTTAAAAGACAGGGGAAAATCTTCCAGGTCGGGATAGCAATGGGAAAATTCCAGGGTGTAATAAGACTCCACACACCAAGGGGTTCTCGTATTGTCATACAGGATTTGTTCGGCAACTCAGAAGGTAGGGTATAACCATAGAACTTCCTTCCTTCAAGCGATGCATACAAAGCCGTATCAATACCTTCCTGGGTGTCGCCGCGCGTTTCCTTAATGACTTTACCCATCTCCCTGGTCATAAGCTGGGACAGCTCTTCTTTTTTTGCGATCATGATCTGCGCAACTTTGCGCATTATTTCAGAACGCATTGGCCAGGGTACAGCACGCCATTTCTTATATGCCTTCTTCGCGGCTTCGATTGCCATATTGAGATCTTCAACATTCGATTTGGGAAATACACCAACGACCTCATCCCAGTTTGCCGGGTTCCGGTTCTCAAATGTTCGACCTGATTTAGAATCAACTAACTTGCCATCAATCAAATTTTTGTATTGCTTCATCTTACCTCCTTCATTTAGAAAAAATTCAAGATTTTTTTAAAGGTCCTATTTTGACACATGAAGTTACTGAATTATAAAAAGAACTTCTTTGTCACCCCTTGTATTATAGTAACAGTTTAGCTATCCTAAAATTGTAGTAGCCTCAGCCTGAGGCAGACAGGTGATTTATCAGGCATTGCAATAACGAAGTTATTGCACTAAAAGAAGCCCAATGAATCCAGCTCTTTTGTAAAAGGGCGGGATGAATTGGGCAACTACATTATTTTATACCATTTCTGGCAATTTGGCCTCATTGTTTTTACCGCTTTTTAGAATAGCTTCCCTATTATGTATTATACGTAGATTCGACACTCAGTCAACCCCGTTTGCAGAGTATCGGGGAAACGGAGACGGGGAGAAAAGGAGACAATACAACCGTTATCGCGACTGGAAAGTCGCTCCCACCTTACATTGGGATTATTACTGCAGGGGAGGTTTCGAAACCTCGATTGAAATACGCCTGCGGCATGGGTGAAATAT